>NZ_JBNNVG010000018.1:0-106382 GCF_050280425.1 Lysinibacillus sp. NPDC093190
ACAGACAAAACCTGTTGTTGCTGCCGCTACGCTTTCGCACAGACAAAACCTGTTGTTGCTGCCGCTACGCTTTCGCACAGACAAAACCTGTTGTTACTGCCGCTACGCTTTCGCATAGATAAAACCTGTTGTTGCTGCCGCTACGCTTTCGCACAGACAAAACCTGTTGTTGCTGCCGCTACGCTTTCGCACAGACAAAACCTGTTGTTGCTGCCGTTACGCTTTCGCACAGACAAAACCCGTTGTTGCTGCCGCTACGCTTTCGCACAGACAAAACCTGTTGTTGCTGCCGCTACGCTTTCGCACAGACAAAACCCGTTGTTGCTGCCGCTACGCTTTCGCACAGACAAAACCCGTTTGTTGCTGCCGCTACGCTAGCACTGCGCTTTCGCACAAAAAACAACTGCAGGCCTAAGCACAAAGCCAATTCCGGACGCAATTATGCCGAGGCATAATTGATTAATCACCTCGTCACTACGTTCTTGTGGGGCTTTTAGCGCAAGCTCATCCCGGCCATTCTCTGTGAAAATCAACAGTCCCTCATCACAGGATGAGTCGACAAGTTAGAGCAAAATGGTATTATAGCAATGATTTAAAATACTATATAAGGTAAGCTTCACCACATAGACTTCTGGAGTAAAACGAGAAAGTTTCGGTGCTCCTCACAAAATGCTAAATGGTGGTGTCTGTCATAAAATTACTATACAGTTTATATGTAAACGAAGTAGTGTTTATCTACAGTCTGAAAGGGAATGTAAGTTTAAAGCTCAAATTCCTTTTTCTGGTGCATTACAGTGATTTTTGGTTGATATTTTGTTGAAACGTATGTCATGTGTATAAGTTGATTGGAGTGGAGAATGGGCGACTCCTTGGGGATTAGCAATATAGGAACGAAGGCTAAAACCATCACATCCTGTGATAACGCCTTCGTGACCAACATCGGTGCCGCTGCCGCTTCGCTTTCGCGCAATAAACATCTGTTGGCCCGAGACCCTGGAGCGAGCCGGTAGAGGAACGAAGGCTAAGAGCATCACGTCCTGTAATAACGCCTTCGTGACCAACATCGTGTTGGCCCAAGTGGCTCATCGGACGCCCCCAGGAAGCTTTGCTCTGCGCGAAAGCGAAGCGTCAGCAACAAATGTTTTATCTGTGCGAAAGCGAAGCGTCAGCAACAAAGCGCCCAGTCGGAACGAAAATCAACCCCCTGTTATGGTAAAACGTCGACTTAAAAGGCTATCTTTTATCAGAAGAATATAACTTTTTACCAAAAGAGTTATTATTCTGTAGTTTACAGCAAAAATATAATAATATTTTAAAGTGGTCGATTTACCATAAATTTTGTATAGATATTGTTAAGTGATCTTTATTACTATAGTTGTTGTGTTTATAAATCAAGAGAATCATAGAAAAATAATGAAAGAGAATGAAAAACCTCTTACATCAACTGGAGTGAACATAAATGAATAAATTAATCATTGCAGAAGACATCATGCAGGAGCATGAGGTGAAGGGTTATTTTGAAATTTTGCGTGAGAGTGTTATTCGCTCACGTTTAACAATGACTGCAGTCTTTTTTAAATTAGCTAATTCTTCACAAGTAATTGATATAGAACGTAATCAAGTGAATGATCAAATTTCCTCTTTTCTAAAATCAAAAATACGAAAAACAGATTTACTTTTCCAATTAGCAGATGGCGTACATTGGGGAATATTTTTTCTACAAAGTAGTGAAGTAGAGGTAAAGGCGTTTTTAAAACGGATTTTTGCAATTCTAAAGCAAGAAAGGGAATTTCAGCAAATAGCGTTAAAAGCCTCCATTACTGAAATAAGAAATAATAGCGTTACCTTTGAAACTTTGTTAGACGAAAATAAGCAAAAACTAGCAGATGACGAACAGCCGACTTGGTCAATAGAACAGGTTACAGATTATAGTGTACAACCAACGGAGCAAGTAAAGGTAAGCATTATTGAACAAAATGCAATTTTTAGAAAAGTGCTAGAAACAACGATCAATCACTTAGACATTCCTCATTTTACTTTAGACGTGGCTACCTATGAAGATGGCTATAGTTTTTTACAGTCTGATAGCTATAAAACTGGCCATATGCATTTAGTTGTAATGAACGATATTTTACCACGTAAAAATGGCTTAGAAATTTTGCACATTTTACGAGAAATGCCGAATGAGAAAAAATTCATCATTTATATGATGTCAGAACGAAACTCTGAAGGGGCGACACTGAATGCTTATGAAGGTGGCGTCGACGAATATATCGTAAAACCATTTAATTTACGTTTGTTAGAAGCAAAAATTAGGCGAACTTTTGCGAGGTTTTGGCTATGATCAAGCTGTCGATTTCTTTTCTTTTAACGGTCATCGTTGTTTTATTAGTAGTTCTATTTATATTTACGATATATCTACTTTTTCAGCGCCAGCGGGAGATTCGTTTTGCAGAAACGCGTGATATTTTTTTACAAAACTATTCACAGCATTGGTACAACTATTTAATCAACGATGAAATTTTCTCTATGGTGCTTGTACCCCGCAAAAGAGCTCAAGTAGCAGCTATAGAAATAATCTTTTCATCTTATTTGAAAAATATAATGAATGACAAAGTTGAACATAAAATCAAAGAGTTTTCTAATCTCTATTTAAAACGGTTTTATGAAAAGGATTTAACAAGTAAACGTTGGAGCATTAGGATGAATGCTTTATATCGTATTGCTGATTTGCAGATAGAGGATTTATTAGATACTTGTCAACAATTCGAGAAAACCAAAATTTCGGAAGAAGAATATTTTCAGCTGTTAAAAATATACTCTCTCTTCCAACCAGAATTGTTTATCGAAAAAATTAAAGAATCGAGCGTTCATTATTCTGAAAGCGAATATAGAAGATTATTTGTATTGTTAGAGGATGACGTATTTATTCGATTATTTAAAGACTTTGACAGCTGGACGAAAAATATCCAATTTGCTGTAATTGATACTGCGGCTGTAAAAAGAAATATGCAGTATATTGATAAGTTAAAACAGCTATTAACCCATGAGATTCCAGAAATAAAAATAAGAGCATTAAAGGGTCTTTATGAAATTGGTGTAATTGATGAAATCGATCCTTATGTTCCATTTGTGACATCAGATATGTGGGAAGTAAGATTAATGGTCGCAAAAATCTTTAAGCATGTGCCACTAAACTATACCTATGCTTATTTAGAACAGCTACTTGAAGATGAAAATTGGTGGGTACGCTCACAGGCAGCTAAAACAATTGCAGAAAATAGAGAGGGTATTGCAAAATTACAGCAATTTATGGAGTCCTCAAACGACCAATATGCAATTGAAATGGCGCAGGAAACAGTAGTCAGAAAGCAGGGGAACAAATGAAAGTATTTTTAGATTATTGTATGTGGTTCTTTGGTTGCGTTATTCTGTTTTATATGTTGTTTGTTATTATTTCATATTGCGCAATGTTAGTAATTGCTATGCTAGATTTGCGAAAACGCTATAAATTAGATCCCTCAGAGTATGATGATGCGCATATCGATGCCTTTTACTCAAAACCAGTATCCTTATTAGTCCCTGCTTACAATGAAGAGGTTGGAGTTGTAGATACAGTCTATTCATTGTTGAATTTACGATATCCGCAAACGGAAATTATCATTATTAACGATGGTTCTACTGACACTACCCTACAAACCGTTATCGAGCATTTCCGAATGAAGCCCGTTGATAAAATTGTTCGTGCAAATATCCCTACAAAACAAGTTAAACAAATTTATGAATCTGAAATTTATAAGAATTGCATTTTAGTAGATAAAGAAAATGGTGGAAAGGCAGATGCATTAAATGTAGGTATTAATGTATCGCAATATCCTTATTTCTGCTCTATTGATGGTGATTCAATCTTAGATGAAAAATCATTGCTTCGTGTGATGAAGCCGATTATTTTATCTGATGGTGAAGTAATTGCGGCAGGAGGAAATATTCGAATAGCCAATGGAGCGAAAATGCAGCTTGGTTCCGTTACTGAGACACACTTACCAAATAATTATTTAGTAATCATGCAAATAATAGAATATTTGCGAGCTTTTTTAATGGGGCGCATAGCTTTAAGTAAATTCAATCTTGTGCTTATTATTTCCGGAGCATTTAGTGTCTTTTCGAAGGAGTGGGCTGTGGAAGCGGGCGGTTACTCGACGAATATTATTGGCGAAGACATGGAGCTTGTCGTGAATATTCACCGTTTGATTAGAAAGAAAAAAGAAAAGAAACGTATTGAATTTGTACCAGATCCTGTGTGCTGGACCGAAGCACCTCAGACATTAGGAGTATTGCGAAATCAACGTAGACGTTGGCATCAAGGATTATTTGAAAGTCTTTGGAAGCATAAAACGATGACGTTTAATCCGAAATATGGCTTGATAGGATTTATTGCATTTCCTTATTTTTGGCTTGTAGAATGCCTAGGACCCATTGTTGAGCTAGGTGGTTATATTTATATCGTTGTAGCATTTTTCTTAGGGAAAATCTATTATGAAGTGGCAATTATACTGTTGCTGCTCTTCGTCATTTATGGCGTTATTTTTTCAATAGCATCTATACTATTCGAAGCATGGACCATGAATACTTATCCGAGAAAGAGAGAGCTATTACGGATGATACTTTTAGCATTTACTGAAATTTTTTGGTATCGACCACTCACTCTTTTATGGCGCTGTGAGGGATTAGTTCGGTTTGTACTAAGAAAAAGCGATTGGGGTAATATGAAGCGTGTCGGCATCGCTGAAAAGGAGAAAAGTGTATGAAGCGAATATATATAGGGGTAATAGCCATGCTAATTCTCATACTCACACCTATTGCATGGTGGTATTTGAGCGCTGAAAAACCGCTGAACGTCGCGATCCTAGATAAAATGGTTCCGAATGAAACATATCGAGAGCATTTAGGTGTGAACTGGTTTTTAAACCATTATAAATATACAATCGATCATCATTCATATGATGTACAAAAAAATTACTATGGTACGATTCCGAATGATCAAACGAAAAAAGTGTCAGAAAAAAAGTTTCCGACTGACTATAGTAATTATGATGTTATTTATTTGGCAGATACGTATGGTGTTTATAAGGATGATTTAAATGAAGAAAAGCGTCTAGGTAAACGCTCAGAAAAAATTGTCGGCGGCTTAGAAATGGATGAATGGCAGTCTATAGTAGCTCGTTTAGCAAGCAACAAGAAAAGTATGCTAATAGCTGAATACAATACTTTTGCGTCACCTACATCAGAGGCAGTTAGAAAAGAACTACAGGATTATTTAGGAATTTCATGGTCTGGATGGATTGGGCGTTATTTTGATGAACTTGATTATCATAAAAACTCAGAAATTCCACAATGGGTCATAGATGAACATGGTGATAATTGGCCATATAAGGGCGGCGGCTTTCTTTTATTTAATGAAAATACAGAAAAGCTCATTGTGCTAGAAATGGACAAGCATGTAAAAACAGAGGGCATTCAGGTGCAATTTACTGAAGAGGGGAAAAAATTCTTTAATACCTCTGCTAGTGCAGAGTATGGCTATTGGTTTGATATTATCACACCTAAATATGCGGAGGATGCTCTCGCTAATTATGAATGGGACTTAACAAAAGAAGGGGAAAAACTATTAGAGGCCAACGATATTCCACAGCAATTTGCGGCAATCGTTTCACAGGATAAACGATACACGACAAGCTATTATTTTGCAGGAGACTTTAACGATATGTCACGGGTACCGTCTCTTTACAAAATAAAGGGATTACCGACTATTTATAAATACGCTGAGAAGTATGCTGATAGTTCATTTTACTGGTCGATTTATATACCAGTCATGCATAAAATTTTTGAAACGTTTGAGCAAAAAGAAGTTCAAGAAAACGTTAATCATGACAAATTAAATTATAACGCACGTACTAAGGGCGAGTCATTTGAAGTCTTACGTGATGGGAAATGGGAGCCACTAGTCTTTAAGGGCGTTAATATCGGTATGGGTAAACCAGGAGCATTCCCTGGCGAGGCTGCTATTACGGAAGAAGAGTACTATCGATGGTTCCGTCAAATTGGTGAGATGAATGCCAATACGATTCGTGTATATACATTACACCCACCAGGTTTTTATCGGGCACTTGCTAAATACAATGAAGAAAATCCGGATAAACCACTGTATGTATTGCATGGTGTATGGATTAATGAGGAAGGCTTGGCTGATTCACTAGATGCTTATGATGAAGCTACTTTAAAGGATTTCCAAAGTGAAATGAAGCGCATGGTAGACGTCATCCACGGTAATACTTATGTGAAACCAGTAGCAGGACATGCATCAGGATTATATGATGTTGACGTTTCAAAATATGTTATTGGCTGGGTACTTGGAATCGAATGGTATCCGCATATGGTTGTCGGTACGAACGAAAAACACGCTAATATAGGCGAGTACAATGGGAAGTATTTTGAAACGAAAAATGCTGCACCATTTGAGCATTGGTTAGCTGAACAAATGGATCTTATTACTGTTTATGAGAAGGATAAATACAATTGGATCCGTCCAATGAGTTTCACAAACTGGGTAACAACCGACTTACTAGACCATCCATCTGAACCTTCTGAAGATGAAGATTTGGTAGGAGTCAATCCAAATGTCATCTATACGAAAGGTGAGATGCAGGCACCAGGACAATTTGCTTCCTATCATGTTTATCCATATTATCCTGACTTCTTTAACTTCGACCAAAAATATTTAAATTATAAAGATTTCCGGGGCAATAAAAATAGTTATGCAGGATATTTAAAAGACTTACATCAAGCTCATCGTATGCCTGTTCTTATTGCGGAATTTGGAATTCCTGCAGCGCGTGGTATGACACATGAAAATGTTTACGGCTGGAATCAAGGGCATATGTCCGAACAACAGCAGGGTGAAACACTTCAACATTTATATGAAGATATTATGCATGAAGGCTTGCTAGGAGGTCTTATCTTTACATGGCAGGACGAGTGGTTTAAGCGAACGTGGAATACGATGGATTACGATGATCCAAATCGTCGACCATTTTGGTCCAATGCACAAACGAACGAACAACAATTTGGCGTACTAAGCTTTGATAGATTTAAAGTAAAAGTAGACGGCGATACAAAGGAGTGGAAAGGTACACAAATGTACAATACCTCACCTTCTGCTTCCACCGATTTTGCTGTCGATTACGATGAAAAATATTTGTATTTCAAATTAAAAAGTGATGTTTTAGAAAAAGCTTCACCTCATATTTTACTTGATGTAGTACCAAATCAGGGAAATACTTCGGCAACATCAATAAAAGATATGACGTTTTCAAATGGTGTAGATTTTATAGTTGAATTAAATAAAAGTGGAGACTCTCGAGTTGTCATAGATGAATACTATGATTTCTATGATTATTTTTACGGTCATAATTTAAATATGATTCCGCCTCGTATGGCAGTTCCTACAAAAAACAGCGGTAAGTTTGCACCGATTAACTATGTGTTAAATAAACAGCTATTCTTACCAGAGCAAAACATTACTACCGACTTTAGTTTTTATGAAACAGGGAAGCTTCTTCAAGGGAATGCCAATCCAAAAGCAAAAGACTATAATTCGTTAGTAGACTATACATGGACGGATGATAATGTTATTGAGCTACGAATTCCTTGGCTACTGATTCAAGCAAAAGATCCAAGTCAGCGTGAGTTTATGGGAGATTTATATAAGGATGGAAAGGAAACTTCCTCTAAAGTCGATAATATTTATATTGGTGCGGTCTTTGTAGATAAAGAGGGCAAGGTTGTAAAATCTCTACCAGAAACAAACGGCCATGTCTTACCTGCTCTTTCAGCTTATTCTTGGGAAAAATGGCAAACTCCTAAGTATGAAGAGCGTTTAAAACAATCATATTATATTTTACAAAAATTATTTAAAGATTAATCAATTATGCCTCGGCATAATTGCGTCCGGAATCGGCTTTGTGCTTAGGCCTGCAGATGTTTTTTGCGCGAAAGCGTAGCGGCAGCGGCACCGAAGCAGGTCAGTTAGCCGTTATCGCATGGATGCGATGATTTTAGGCTAACATCCTTTAAGAACTCCTTACCGATTCCGTGACATCCGCTCGCCGGAGGCTTTGGGCCAACACGATGTTGGTTACTCAGTCGTTGCCACAGGACGTGGCGTTCTTAGACTGAGTTCCTCTATTTCACCTGGTGTTTGGATAAGCGTTGAAAAATAGCTTAAATCCGCATTCATCTCATCACCTATAGAGGTGGGAGACTTCTGTACCTGTCGCTACGCTTTCGGTACAAAGGACATTTGCTGAAAGAAGTTAAATAGAAGCTTAGGATAGGTGAGTTTTTGCCTATTCTAAGTTTTTTATTTTTGTCTGAAAATAAAAAAGTATTTTACAATTCCGTCTATTTAATGAACTGTATATTCTCTCAACTGTTTATGTTAAATTACTAATATTACATTCTGGAAATACAGTTGTGTTTTTAAGGAGGACAAAATAATGGAACTTAAATTTGGTCTATTGGCAAAAATTATTGTCGCTATTTTGTTAGCGGTAATACTCGGAAACTTTATGCCAGAGCCATTTGTACGTATATTTGCAACATTTAATGGCGTATTCGGTAATCTTTTGAAATTTGTTGTACCACTTATTATTATTGCATTTATTGCTCCAGGCATTGCTCAGCTTGGGAAAGGCTCAGGAAAATTATTAGGTTTAGCAACATTCTTTGCTTATTTCTCAACCATCATTGCAGGTATACTCGCCTTTTTTGTAGCGCGCAATGTGTTGCCTAATTTCATTTCAAATGGTGCTATGGAAAGCATGAAAAACCCTGAGGAATTTTTAGCACAGGCATTCTTTAAAGTTGAAATGCCTCCAATAATGGATGTCATGGCAGCATTAATTTTTGCATTTATCGTAGGTATTGGTATGACTGCCATTCAAAGTGATGTTATGAAACGTGGTTTTGAAGAGTTTAATGTAATCATTGAAAAGTTAATTTCATTTGTTATTATTCCACTTTTACCATTCCATATTTTCGGTATCTTCTTGAACATGACATTTGGTGGTCAAGTAGCAAAAATCTTATCTGTTTTCGCGATTGTCTTCGCATTAATAATTGTGATGCATTGGGTAATATTGCTAATACAATACTCAATTGCGGGAATTTTAAATAAGAAAAATCCACTCATATTGCTTCGAACTATGCTACCTGCATATTTTACAGCTTTGGGCACACAATCCTCAGCGGCAGCTATTCCAGTTACATTGCGACAAGCGCAAAAAACAGGAGCTTCTGAAAAAGTAACGAATTTTACAATCCCACTGTTTGCCACGATTCATTTATCGGGTAGTACGATTACAATTGTGACATGCTCTTTAGGTGTTATGATGATGAACGGTATGGATATAGGCTTTGCACAATATCTAGGCTTTATTTTTATGCTAGGTATTACGATGGTTGCTGCACCAGGTGTCCCGGGAGGGGGAGTTATGGCAGCGATTGGTTTACTACAAACAATGCTCGGCTTCGATGAAACAATGGTTGCGCTTATGATAGCACTGTACTTAGCGCAAGATAGCTTCGGTACGGCTACAAATGTAACTGGAGATGGCGCATTAGCTATGATAGTAGATCGTTTCAACAGAAAAACTAGTTAATACAGGCAGAGTCGTGGATAGAAACGTCAAAGTCGTGGATAGAACAGCCAAAAACGTGGATAGAAACGTCAAAGCCATGGATAGAACAGCCAATCTGACGGATAGAATCACCTAAGCAAAAAAAATCGCCTGCTACGGCGATTTTTTTTTGCTAGGATGTTAGTTTCTAACTGATATCCGATTATACAAGAACAGAAGTTGGAGTTAATGAGAGAGTGGTACTTTCCAAGTTTTGATAATAAAGCGTTTCTCATGGATTTAATAGTTATTTAAATAGCTTTAAAAAGAATAGTTTTTTCACAAATAATTACAGTCCGTGCTTACTAAAATTTAATAAAATTTCATGTTTATGTAGGGAGTTATCGAAAAAAATATAGTTCTAAAGAAGTGAAATGGAAATTTAGTTAGAAAAAAATGCGATAAGATAGTTGTTTTTTCGTT
Source organism: Lysinibacillus sp. NPDC093190 (assembly GCF_050280425.1). NCBI lineage: Bacteria > Bacillati > Bacillota > Bacilli > Caryophanales > Bacillaceae > Lysinibacillus > Lysinibacillus sp. NPDC093190. The sequence continues at coordinate 10,161 of NZ_JBNNVG010000018.1, forward strand.
TTGTATGGAATTTGTTTAGAAAATGTTTAGTTTAATTTAGTACTATAATATGTGCAAGAATGAGGGGAATTCATATACAAAAAATGAAGCGTAAAAGAATTAGCAATTGTAGAAGTAGTCTTTGAATTTAAAATAACTTAGACAAGGAGTAATTGCTTATGGGAACAAAAATTGAGTCACCGATATTATCTTTATCAAAAAAAATTAAAACAAGGAGTGCCACAATTGGAGTTGTTGGACTTGGTTATGTGGGGCTCCCGCTAGCCTTGGAAATCGTCAATAAAGGTTTTGGAGTAATTGGTTTCGATAAAGACAATAAAAAAATTACTAAATTAAAAAGTGGTGATAGCTATATTGCTGATATGTCTAATGCAATCATCGAGAAAGCAGTTAATGAACAGAAATTTGAGCCGACAAGTGATTTTTCTAAACTTGTACATGTAGATATCATTATTATTTGTGTACCGACACCTACGACTTCAGATGGAACACCTAATATCTCGTATATTGTTGATGCAGCTAATGCAATCGAACAGAATATGTCCTCTAATACTTTAATTATTCTTGAAAGTACAACTTACCCTGGAACAACAGAAGAAGTAGTTCAACCAATCCTAGAAAAAGGTAACTTCGTTATTGGGCAAGATATATTTTTAGCATATTCTCCTGAACGTGTGGACCCTGGAAATTTAAATTTTTCAGTTTCGAATACGCCTAAAGTAGTTGGTGGAATATCAGCAACTTGTTTAGAAGTTTCCAAGCTTTTTTATGAAACAGTGATCAATACAAATGTGTTTGCTGTAACCAGTCCAAAGATTGCTGAAATGGAAAAGTTACTAGAAAATACGTTTCGACAAATTAATATTGCCCTTGTCAATGAATTAAGTCAGGTTTGCCATAAAATGAATATCGATGTGTGGGAAGTTATTGAAGCGGCTTCGACAAAGCCTTATGGTTTTATGCCATTTACACCGGGCCCTGGGGTAGGTGGTCATTGCATACCAGTAGACCCTAAATATTTATTATGGGCTGGCCAGCAGCATGGTGTTTCAGCAACATTAATTGAGACGGCAGATAAAATTAATGATTCTATGCCAAGCTTTGTAGTTGAAAGATTAGAAAATTATTTAAATGCACATGAAAAAGAGATAGATGAGGCAGAAATTGTAGTGATTGGAGTTTCCTATAAGCCGAATATTAATGATTTTCGGGAATCGCCAGCATTACATGTCATTGATAAATTAAAAGAAAAGCAGTGTGGTCTAAAAGTTATTGATCCATTTATTGAAACATTTACAGTTGGTAATGACATGTTTAACACAGTTTCACTTACAAAAGAATTAATTCAAAAAGCGGATGCTGTAGTCATTTTAACGAATCATACAACTATTGATTATTCGTTGATTGATCAACATGCTGCTTTAATTTTTGACACGCGTAATACCCATTATTTGTTTAAAAATGAAAAATATCACAAATTATAGAGGGGGATTCTGTGAACACGAGGCGACTAAAATTATGTAGTCTATTATTCATTTTGTTTTTAGTTGGATGTCAATCGTCCGCTCAAACTAATCAGGTTAAACCAGTTGATTCAGCAATTGATATAAAGGAACCGGATGGAACGATGAGTGAAATTTATAGTCACGCAAGCATTCTTAGTCCAAAGGTAGCATTAACTTTTAATGGACTTGCAGACAATGAAACAATGCATAAACTACTAAAGGTATTAGAACAATTTAACATGAAGGCAACATTTTTTGTAGAAGGTACGCGAGTGGCGCAAGATCCTGAGTTAGTGAAGGACATTTTAGCTAAAGGTCATGAAGTAGAAAATGGTACGTTAACGTTTCCTGAAATGACTGATTTAAATTATGAAGAAACATATAAAGAAATTTACTTAGCCAATCAAGTTTTTGAAGAGCATCTAGGTTATACACCAAAATTCGTTCGTAGTCGTTCTGGTGATTCAACTGACAATATGCGTTTAGCAACTAAAACGCTCAATATGAAGGGAGTCGTAGAATCTTCCATTAATCCTAAAGATCGAAATATGCAAAGTGCTGAGGAAATAATGGATTATATTCATCGCTTTATCAATAGTGGATCTGTCATTCATTTAAACACGTACATTAATCCTGCGATTATTGATGTTGTACCACTATTGTCTCAATTAGGGAAAGAAAAAGGATATGTTTTCTCTACATTAACAGACGTATTAGATGAACAATATTTAGGAAAATCTTTAGAGGAAATTGAAGGCTATGACGCTATTAAAATGAATCCGGATTATGAAAATGTTAAACCAAATATGTTCTATCGTAAAAATACTTCCAAAAAAGAAATTGCTTTAACCTTTGATGATTGGGCAAGTGAGGAGAGAATTAAAGAAATTTTAGATGTTCTCGATAAGTATCATGTTAAATCCACATTCTTTTTAATTGGCAAAGGTGTGAAAAAGGATCCGCAATTAGCACGATTAATTGTTGAGAGAGGACATGAAGTTACAAGCCATTCCTACAATCACCTTGATGTTACGGAAATGACACCGGAAGAACTCCAAAAGGATGTCGTGATGGCACATAGGGCTCTAACCTATGCCTTACAGGAAGAGCCTTTGCTGTATTTCAGACCTCATAAAGGGATAATTGATGAAGAATCAGCGAAAATTATTGCCGCAACAGGTGTCAAATTGATTGCTATGTACGATATTGCATCGTTCGATTGGAAATTAGAATATACCCCTCGAGATATTTATAATCGTGTGATGACTAGAGTAGCTCCAGGAAAGGTAATTGTTATGCATATTTTAGATGGTACAAAAACAGTTGAAGCATTGCCATTAATCATTGAAAAGCTACAAAAAGATGGGTATAGTTTTGCGAAAATGTCGACTTGGATTGAAGAAGATTCAAATAAGAAAGTGAATTGATAATCATGAATAAGAAAAAAGAGATTTTAACGATACCACGCTCTGATCGACGCATTTTATCGAATATTCCTGACCCAGAAAATGTACGAAGTCTCGTTAATCGTCGAGGTGCTTCGTATCAAAAAGAGGAAATCGATCCTACAGATGTCAATGAAATATATCGTTTACAGCTGTTAAGTTTACGCTATGAAACCAATTTTGAAGTACAAATTAAAAGTGCTAGACAAAAGGTTAAGGAAAAACATTACGCAGAGGATATTTCAGTAACAGGTATTCTTGTCTATTCAAATAGTCCTGAGAATTTTTTAATAGATGAAATTATCACGATGAAATTCACCATACCTGGTGGTGCGATGCCGGAGGGCTACGAATCTAGAGTAAAGGTAAAAGCGAAAATTGTTCGTCACTTTATAAAAGAAGTAGATGGAGAAATTCGATATTATTATGCATGTGAATTTTTACAGCCTTTAAATGACTATATGACAAAAAAACGCTGGGGACTATCAATCTTTATGGCAAGTATATTTTTATTGGTAGTTTCTCTAATCGTTATGTTAATGCGGGCTGAAAGTGTTATTTATTTCAGATTCAATAAATTCCTATATCTATATAGTATTATTGCTGCAACATTTCTTTTAAGTCGATATTTATTCGGTATTTTCTATAGGAATGTACCGATAAATCCTAAATTTGAACCGGGCGTTTCTATTATTATTCCAGTGTTTAACGAAGAACAATGGATTCATAGAACAATTTTAAGCTGTATTAATCAGTATTATCCTGTAGACAAATTAGAGGTTATTGTTGTAGATGATTATTCGACAGATAGAACTGAGGAAAAATCAAAGGAAATGATTGAACTTATTCATAGCGAGGGTGAGCGATTTAAAACAAAGAATCGCTTAAGCTTCCATAAGCTACCTCAAAATGGAGGGAAACGTGAGGCTTTAGTGGCAGGAGTACATCTTGCTAAACACGATTTAGTCGTTTTCGTAGATTCAGATAGTTTTTTAGAACCTCATGCTATTCGAAATATTGTGCAGCCTTTCCAAGATCCTAAAATGGGCGGTGTGGCTGGAAGAACAGAGGTTGAAAATAAATTTACAAATGCACTGACAAAATTGCAAACCGTTCGCTATTATATAGCCTTTCGGATAATGAAAGCTGCTGAGTCTTGGTTTGATACAGTAACTTGCTTATCTGGTCCATTAGCTTGTTATCGAAAAGAGCTAATTTTAAAGAACGAGACAGCATGGTTAAACCAAAAATTTCTTGGACAACCCGCAACATTCGGTGATGACCGTAGTATGACAAACTATATTTTAAAAACACATCGAACGGGATATCAAGACAATGCCGTATGTTCTACAATTGTTCCATCAGACACAAAAGTCTTTTTATCTCAACAAATGAGATGGAAACGATCATGGCTACGCGAATCGTTACGAGCATTTTTATTTATGTGGAAGAAGGAACCTTTTATGTTTCTTTTCTTCATTATAGGTTTAATCGTACCAATAGCAGCCCCCATTGTTGTTGTTTACAATTTAGTTTATGTGCCAATTATGCATGGCATTTTTCCAACTACATTTTTAATGGGATTGTTATTGATGGCAATGCTAATGAGCTTGGCCCATCTTTTCTTTAGAAAAAGTAAATTGTGGGCATTTGGTTTTATCTTTGTACTTTTCTATGAATTTATTTTGCTGTGGCAAATGCCTGTTGCATGGGTTACATTTTGGAAATCAACGTGGGGTACGAGAGAAACACCTCAAGATGTCATCGCCAAAGAAAAGAAATTAGAAAAACAAAAATTACGAAAATCCCGAATTTCGATTCTAAAAATTAGAAAAATGGGTGAGAAGGAATGAGTGAAAAAAATGTTGTATTAAACTCAGCTAAAAAGAATCGAAGGAAAATAATACGATCCATTGTTCAAACGATTATCGTTATATTTTTAGCTGTTATTTTAATACGTGTGGTATTTTTAACTGATAAAAGGGTAGAGGAAACGGTTCCTTTAGTGAATAAAGATGGTTTCATCGCATTATCATATTTTGGTGTGAGCAGGGGTGAATCTCCTAAATATGTATCTAAAGAGAGTTTGAGAAAACAACTAGAACTGCTTGAAAGTCAAGGGTATAAAACAATTACTCAGCAGGATATTTTAGATTTTTATCAGAAAAACAAACCATTGCCAGAAAAGGCGTTGTATTTATCATTTGAAGATGGACGTACAGATTCTAGTATATTTGCTCAAAACATCATGGAGGATCTGAATTATGAAGCTACCATGTTTACGTACGCCAATAAAATGGATACACGGGACAACAAATTTTTAAAACCGAAAGACTTATCGCTTATGAAAAAAAGTGGCTATTGGGAGTTAGGCTCTAATGGGTACCGCCTGACATATATTAATATTTATAACGATAAAGGACAGTCGTTAGGTATAGTAGATGAAAATAATGTGCCGGATAAAACGACTATCGAATATTATAATCATTATTTAATGGACTTCATTCGCAATCAATATATGATTCCAAGTGAAACGCGACAAGAAATGGAAAAACGTGTCCAAAAAGATTACAAGCTAATGCATGATATTTATAAGGAGGAATTAGGAGAAGTTCCTAAGGCCTATGCTATTATGCATGCCAACTCACTTTATAATAATATGGATTCATTAGTTGAAAGTGCAAATAATAAAGAAATTACGGATATTTTTAAAATGCATTTCAATTTGGAGCTAGGGGCATATAATGATGCGGATGCTGATCGCTACAACTTAAGCAGATTACAAGTATCCCCCTATTGGTCTACCAATCATGTGATGATGAAAATCCGCCAAGCTAGTAAGCAAAATGTAGAATTTGAAGTCGGAGATCATCAACGGGCAAAAGAATGGTCAGTAATGAATGGTGCAGCAGAATTTGAAAATAATGAGATTACTATAACATCAGCACCTTCCAGTGAAGGTCGGGTAATATTGAAGGAAACTCTTCCAGAGCAATATAATATAAGCTTTGCTTTTAAAGGGAATGTCGTTGGTCAACAATCTATTTATTTAAACTATGATGAAAAAAATAATAGCTATATTCGGGTGGCATTAATAGATAATGAGATTGTTGTTTCTGAAAAATCACCAGAATCAAGCGTAGTTGAGAAGGAGCGTTTCCTGTTAAATGAAATAAAGTGGAATGAAGAAGAGTATGCATTTAATAAGGCTACCGTATACGATTACCAGGATACGCAAAAAGGCTCTAGAATTGACGAGGAAGAGTATCCACGAAACCTAACAAAAACAAGAGTATTTAACATTTCTGTCAATAAGGATAAAATAAAGATAGATGTAGATAAGGTATTATCCAAGACAATTCAAGTAAATCCTGACATTCAAGGATCTCAAATTGGATTTGGTGCGTTGTTCAGCAAAAAAGAAACATCGCATGAACAGTATGCAGATGATATTTATGATACATTCATCGAAGATATTTTGATTACAGATGTTAACGATCATACGCTTTTTACTAACCAATACACGAATTTCGATAAAGTAAAGCACAAAACAATGACTTTATTTTATAACGTTGTTGATTTCTTTATTGAAACCTTCTAAAACGGGGGGAACTAGATTCAAGTGAAAAACTTTTTTTTGTTTATCTGTATAGCACTACTAATTATCACAGCTTGTAGTAATAGCAAAGAAGCACCTGTTAAGGCAAGAGATGAGTTGAAAAACAAAGACAAGCTTCAATTATCTATTTGGTTACCTGAATGGCAAAACAAATCTGCCATCGAGGATGTGAAAGATTCACAACAAGGCTTACAAGACATACGTGTTTTTGGTGCTTACTTTAATGAGAATGACCAATTATTATTAACTAAAGATACGATAGAAATGTTGAAACAGACACAGCAACAATTTAATGAATTACATCATGTTATACTCACGTTAATTAACGATTATGTTACAGATAACGCCCCATCAGTTCAGAAGGATAGTACGTTATTGCATCGATTGTTACAAAATCCGACATCAAGGCAGCAACATATTGATAATATTATGCAGATTGTTGAACGATACAATGTGAATGGTATCGAAATTGATTATGAAAAGGTTGCTAAAGAAGATTTCCCTGAGTATGTCCGTTTCTTAGAGGAACTTTATAAACAGCTATCAAAAAAGGATATTTCATTGCATGTCGTACTAGAGCCACGCTTCCCATTTGATGTTAAATTACCAGATGGCCCTAAATATACAGTGATGGCTTATAATGTGTACGGATATCATAGTGGTCCAGGTGCAAAGGCAACATTTTCATTTTTAGATGACTTAATAAAAAAAATTGGGAAGTCTAATCAAAACTTAGCGATTGCTTTTGCAACTGGCGGATTTAAATGGGTAAACCAAGGCAAAACGGTTGCATTAACGGAAGTAGAGGCAGAGGAATTACTAAACAAAACGAAAGCGGTTAAACATCGCGATCAAGCAAGTGGTGCTGCATATTTCACGTATTTAGATGAACAAAATGTTAAGCATGAAGTTTGGTACGCCGATCAGGAAACACTTGAAAAATGGACAGCATACGTGCAAAAGAAAAGCTACAATGAGGTTGTTTTATGGCGTGCCGGAGGTCTAGGCTCAAAAACGTTACAATGGATTAACGAACAATCAGAGGAGTGACGGAAAGAACAGCCGAAGTCGTGGATAGAGACGTCAGAGCGGCGGAAAGAAGAGCCGAAGTCGTGGTTAGAGACGTCAGAGCGGCGGAAAGAAGAGCCGAAGTGACGGAAAGAAACGTCAAAGCGACGGAAAGAAGAGCCGAAGTGACGGATGGAAATCAGAGCGACGGAAAGAAGAGCCGAAGTGACGGAATGAATCGCCAAAGCGCCGGAAAGAAACGCCAAAGCGACGGAAAGAAGAGCCAAGGTGACGGATGGAAACCAAAGCGACGGAAAGAAGAGCCAAGGTGACGGATGGAAACCAGAGCGACGGAAAGAAGAGCCAAGGTGACGGAAAGAAACGCCAAAGCGACGGAAAGAAGAGCCAAAGTGACGGATGGAAATCAGAGCGACGGAAAGAAGAGCCGAAGTGACGGAATGAATCGCCAGAGCGACGGAAAGAAGCGCCGAAGTGACGGAATGAAACGTCAAAGCGACGGATAGAACAGCCAAAGTCGTGGATAGGAACGCCAAAAAGATGGATAGAACAGCCAATCTCACGGATAGATTCACCTTAAGCCAAAAAAAATCGCCAGCTACGGCGATTTTTTTTATTGGAATTGAGAAAGACGTGAAAAGAAATTTGTAACGAAGTCTAAAAATATTTTTTCTGATGGTGCAATCTCGCGGTTTACAGGTGAAATAATACCGACTGTTCTTGGAATCGCAGGTGATTTAATCGGTACCTTTACCGTGAAGCGGGCAGCTGAATCATACAGTGAGCTTTCTGGTAATAAGCTGACCCCTATGCCTGCAGCGACAAGACCCTTTAGTGCATCTAAGTCTTCACCCTCGGAGATGACGTTTGGCGAGAAGCCGGCAGCTCGGCAGGCATCCATAGCTACTTTATGTAAAATATAGCCTTCTGGGAATAATACAAATAAATCGTTACGTAAATCGGCAAGCTGAATACTTTCCCTTCTGGCTAATGGATGTTTTGCTGGCAGTAATGCAGCGATATTTTCAGTAAATAATATTGTTGAATGGATCGATTCGTCCTTCGGTGGAAGAGGGCCTAAAAAAGCTAAATTTAACTCGCGATTTTTGACAGCATCAATTAAAAAACGATAGGAGCCTTGACGGAGCTGGAATTGCAAATCTGGATATTCACGCTTAAAGGCTGAAATAACAGTTGGCAATACATAGCTAGCCAAGCTCGTTGGAAAACCGATTTTTATCGTACCTTTAGCAGGATCTAAATATTCTTCAACTTGCTTTGCGGCAAAATCAATGGCTTTTAAAGCAGTAATTGTGTGCTCGAGAAATATTTTTCCAATCGGTGTCAATTTAACATTTCGTCCTACACGTTCAAAAAGTGATGTGCCTAATTCATCTTCTAAATTAGCAATTTGTCGGCTTATTGCAGATTGAGCAACATGAAGATGTTCGGCAGCTTCTGAAATGTGTTCCCGCTCAGCAACTTCAACAAAATAACGTAATTGACGTAACTCCACTAGATATTCACCTCTATTAATCGAAAAATACGATTGATTATACCTCAATTATATACTATTTAAGATGAAAAATGATTGTAAATAAACAAATGATAGCTAGCAAGCTTTAATGATTAAAAGAAAATTACATCATCTTTTATTATATATTTTGACTCATTATCAAAAGTTTGAGATAACATTGGTTAAAACGAATGCCGTGTATATAGGTTGATTGGAGTGGAGGCTGGGCGACTCCTTGGGGATCAGCGTCACAGTTGAGACCCTGCAGCGTAGCGGATGTTTTCTGTGCGAAAGCGTAGTGCTAACGTAGCGGCAGCAACAAAAGCGGCTCATCGGACGCCCCAGGAAAGCGCCCAGCCGGAACGGAAATCAACTCCACGTTATGATGGTAAGTCTTAATTTTACGAACTAGTACTCTTGATATTTCTTTCCTTTATTTGATTCCATTCTAATAAAAAAGGTTATAGTATTGGTATTATTATTTATACATTTCTGTCACAAAACCGCTACAATTAGCGCTTCTTGCGGGGTTTCCACTATGTAGCTAGATGAAATCCATTCTCAATTAGAATTATTTCATTGAAAATGAGGAAAGTTGATTCTCATTGTCAATAACGATTAGTAATAATCTGAAAATGCTTATAAACTCTTTATTTTTAAGGATTGTTTCAGAGAAAAATGAAAGTGAATGAAATGGTTTGCATAGAGAACGATTTTCAGTTAAGATTAGAATGATGATAATTAAGGAATGGTACACCATTCACTGAACACACTATGGAGGTATTTTCATGTCAACTTTAGTTATTAAAGATCTTCACGTTGAAATCGACGGGAAAGAGATTTTAAAAGGCGTAAACCTTACAATTAATACAAATGAAATTCATGCAATCATGGGACCAAACGGAACAGGTAAATCAACACTAGCTTCTGCAATTATGGGTCACCCTAAATATGAAGTAACTTCTGGTACAGTAGAACTTGATGGCGAAAATGTACTTGAAATGGAAGTGGACGAGCGTGCTCAGGCAGGTTTATTCCTAGCAATGCAATATCCTTCTGAAATCGCTGGTGTAACAAATGCTGATTTCTTACGCTCAGCTATTAATGCACGCCGTGAAGAGGGCGATGAAATTTCTCTAATGAAATTTATCCGTGAATTAGATAAAAACATGGAATTCCTTGAAATGCACGAGGATATGGCACAACGTTATTTAAATGAAGGTTTCTCTGGCGGTGAAAAAAAACGTAACGAAATTCTTCAATTAATGATGATTAAACCTACTTTCGCAATTTTAGATGAAATTGACTCTGGTCTTGATATTGACGCGCTTAAAGTTGTTTCAAAAGGAATCAATGCAATGCGTGGAGAAGGATTCGGCTGCTTAATGATCACTCACTACCAACGTCTACTTAACTACATTACACCAGACCATGTACACGTAATGATGCAAGGTCGTGTTGTTAAATCAGGTGGCGAAGAATTAGCACAACGTTTAGAAGCTGAAGGCTATGACTGGATTAAAAAAGAATTAGGTATCGAAGAAGAAACTGAAGAACAAAAAGCATAAGAGGGAGGACGAACTAGCATGACAGTGGAACTTAACTTGCCTGTAACAGTACAGGACGTGCGCTCGTTCTCAGAAGCAAATGGAGAACCGGCTTGGTTTACAGAACTTCGCGCGGCAGCACTAGACAAAGTAACTGGTTTAGATTTGCCAAAACCAGACAGAACAAATATTACAAAATGGGATTTCGTAAATTTCCCAACTCACACAGTTGACAGTGAAGGATTCGCTTCACTTGATGTGTTACCAGAAGAAGCAAAAGCTTTAATTGATTTTGAAGCACAAGAAAATCTTTATATTCAACGCAATAACACACCAGCTTTCATTAAAACATCACAAGAACTAGCTGATAAAGGTGTTATTTTTACAGATATTTTAACAGCGGTTCGTGAACATGGCGACCTTGTTAAAAAGTACTTTATGACAGAAGCTGTAAAAGTTGATGAGCATAAATTAACAGCGCTTCATGCGGCACTTGTTAACGGTGGTGTGTTCGTATACGTACCTAAAAATGTCATTATCGAACAGCCGCTTCAAGTAGTATTCTTAAATGATAACGCAGAAGCTTCATTATATAACCACGTGTTAGTTGTTGCTGAAGCAAATTCAGCTGTAACATATGTTGAAACATATATTTCAACAGTTGAAGAAGCAAAAGGTCAAGCAAATATTATTGCAGAAGTAGTAGTTCAAGACAATGCACAAGTTACTTATGGTGCGGTTGATGTGCTTGCGAAAGGATATACTACTTATGTAAATCGTCGTGCACGCCTAGCTCGTGATGCGAAAGTAGATTGGGCTCTTGGTTTAATGAATGATTCAGATACTATATCTGAAAACATTACACATCTAATCGGTGACGGTTCTCATGCTGATACAAAAACAGTAGTTGTTGGTCGCGGTGAACAAAAACTTAACTTTACTACTGAAGTTCGTCACTGGGGTAAGAACTCAAATGGTCATATCTTAAAGCATGGTGTAATGAAAGACGCAGCACAATCAATCTTTAACGGTATTGGCTACATCGAACACGGTGCGACAAAAGCGGATGCACAGCAGGAATCACGTGTGTTAATGCTTTCTGAAAAAGCTCGTGGCGATGCAAACCCAATTCTATTAATCGATGAAGACGATGTAACAGCAGGACACGCAGCATCTGTTGGTCGAGTGGATCCACTACAGCTTTACTACTTAATGAGTCGTGGTATCTCGAAAGCAGAAGCAGAGCGCCTTGTTATCCATGGATTCCTTGCGCCAGTTGTTACGCAATTACCAATCGTAGGCGTACAAAAGCAACTGACGGAGGTTATTGAAAGGAAAGTTCGCTAATGATGAATAAAGACATTAAAAGCTATTTCCCAATTTTAAATCAGGAAGTAAACGGTCATAAGCTTGTTTACCTTGATAGCGCAGCAACTTCTCAAAAACCTATTCAAGTGATTGAAGCAATGAAGCATTATTATGAATTCGATAATTCTAATGTTCACCGTGGTGTGCATACATTAGGTAATCGTGCTACTGACAAATACGAGGGTGCACGTGAAAAGGTTCGTAATTTTATTAATGCTACATCAACACAAGAAATTATTTTTACTCGCGGTACTACAACTGCTTTAAATACAGTAGCAGCAAGTTATGGTCGTGCTAATGTTGCTGAGGGTGATGAAATTGTCATTACTCACATGGAGCACCACTCTAATATTATTCCTTGGCAACAACTAGCGAAGGAAAAAAATGCAACGCTGAAATATATTGAGCTTGAAGCAGATGGCACACTTAACTTAGAAAAGGTTCGTGCGACAATTACACCTAAAACAAAAATTGTGTCGGTGTCAATGGCGTCAAACGTCCTTGGAACGATTAACCCAATTAAAGAAATCGCTCAAATCGCGCATGCGAACGGTGCAGTAATGGTAGCGGATGGTGCACAAGCAGCACCACATATGAAAATCGATGTACAGGATTTGGATGTAGATTTCTTAGGGTTCTCAGGTCATAAAATGTGCGGACCAACTGGAATAGGTGTACTATATGGTAAAAAGGAACACCTTGAAAAGATGGAGCCAATTGAATTTGGTGGCGAAATGATTGACTTTGTTGGACTTTATGATTCAACGTGGAAAGAACTACCGTGGAAATTTGAAGGTGGAACTCCTATTATTGCAGGTGCAGTAGGTTTAGGAGCCGCTATTGATTTCTTAACTGAAATTGGGTTAGATAACATTGCGGAGCATGAGCATAAGCTTGCAGGCTACGCGATGGATCAGCTTGAAACAATTGACGGACTTAAAATTTTCGGCCCACGTGACCCAATGAAACGTTGTGGCCTTGTAACGTTTAACCTAGACGATGTACATCCACATGATGTGGCAACCGTTCTTGATATGAATGGTATTGCGGTTCGTGCAGGGCATCATTGCGCACAGCCACTAATGAAATGTCTTCAACAAGTAGCGACAGCGCGTGCAAGCTTCTATCTGTATAACACAGAGGAAGATATTGACCGCCTAGTTGCAGGGTTACGTTCTGCGAAGGAGTATTTTGGCGATGTCTTTTAATAATTTAGATCAACTATATCGTTCAGTCATTATGGATCACTATAAAAATCCTCGTAATAAAGGATCTATTGAAGATGATGCTGTAACGATCGATATGAACAATCCGACTTGTGGAGACCGTATTCACTTAACGCTAAAAGTGACTGACGGTATTGTAGAGGATGCGAAGTTTGACGGTGAGGGCTGTTCGATTTCGATGTCCTCTGCTTCCATGATGACGCAGCTCATTAAAGGGAAAAAAGTTGAGGAAGCATTAGAGCTTGCTGAAATTTTCTCTAAAATGATGATGGGCGAAGACTATAGCGAGAAATATGACCTTGAGGATGTTGAGGCACTGCAAGGTGTTTCTCAATTCCCTGCACGTATTAAATGTGCGACATTAGCTTGGAAAGCGATGGAAAAAGGTGTAAAGCAATAAATAAATCCTAATTTTGAGTGAAAGCTACGATGTGTGCTTTCACTCAAAGTAAGATTGCATGCTTTAAACAAAATAACAATAATGCATGAACGGAGGAGAAACGATGGCTAAAAAAATGCCTGATATTGGCGATTACAAATACGGATTCCATGACAAGGACGTATCAATTTTCCGTTCAAAACGTGGTTTAACTGAAGAAATCGTCCGTGAAATTTCTAATATGAAACAAGAGCCAGAGTGGATGCTTGAATACCGCTTAAAAGCACTTGAAACTTTCTATACAAAACCTATGCCGCAATGGGGTGGCGACCTAGGAGATTTAGATTTTGATGAAATTACGTATTACGTAAAACCATCAGAAGCTACACAAAAATCTTGGGATGAAGTACCTGATGAAATTAAAGCTACTTTTGATAAATTAGGTATTCCAGAAGCAGAGCAAAAATACCTTGCAGGTGTATCTGCTCAGTACGAATCTGAGGTTGTTTATCACAACATGAAACAAGACCTTGAAGACCTTGGTATTGTGTTCAAAGATACTGACTCAGCTTTACGTGAAAACGAAGATATTTTCAAACAATACTGGGGCAAAGTGATTCCTTACACTGACAACAAATTCGCTGCACTAAACTCAGCTGTTTGGTCAGGTGGATCATTCATCTATGTACCACCAGGTGTAAAAGTGGAAACGCCATTACAAGCTTACTTCCGTATTAACTCTGAAAATATGGGTCAATTCGAACGTACGTTAATTATTGTAGATGAAGGCGCTCACGTACACTACGTTGAAGGTTGTACAGCTCCTGTTTATACGACAAACTCTTTACACTCAGCAGTAGTAGAAATTGTTGTACGTAAAGATGCATACTGCCGTTATACAACGATTCAAAACTGGGCAAACAACGTTTACAACCTAGTAACGAAACGTACAGTTGTTGAAGAAAACGGTACTATGGAATGGATCGACGGTAACATCGGTTCTAAGCTAACAATGAAATACCCAGCTTGTATCCTTAAAGGTGAAGGCGCTCGTGGTATGACATTATCTATCGCATTAGCAGGTAAAGGGCAACACCAACACGCAGGTGCGAAAATGATTCATATGGCACCAAACACATCTTCAACAATCGTTTCTAAATCGATTGCAAAACAAGGTGGTAAAGTAACGTATATGGGTCAAGTTCGTTTCGGCCCTAAAGCAAGTGGTGCACGTGCTAACATTGAATGTGATACGTTAATCATGGATAACCAATCTACTTCAGATACAATTCCATACAACGAAATCTTAAATGATAATGTTTCTTTAGAGCATGAAGCGAAAGTTTCAAAAGTATCAGAGGAACAATTATTCTACTTAATGTCTCGAGGTATTTCTGAAGAAGAAGCGACAGAAATGATCGTAATGGGCTTCATCGAGCCATTCACAAAAGAATTACCAATGGAATACGCAGTAGAAATGAACCGTCTTATCAAGTTTGAGATGGAAGGTTCTATCGGATAATACGCCGATAAACGTTGGTAAATAAGGGTTTTATACTAAGTACCAAAAACCTTTATTGCACACAAATTTCTTTTAAAAAAATCGAGTGCATTGCACTCGATTTTTTTTTTTTATGCAGATGTTGTTGTAATAGCTTAAAGACCTATTCTGCGAGGGATAAAAAAATATGGAGAAGATCATAAATCGACAAATTTTAATTTGAATATTTTATGAACACCTTATTAAAATCTATATCTCTTTTCAGTGAAAAGGTACATAATTATAAGATATTTATTATATTTAGAGCTATTAATATACATCTTTTTCGAAAAAACATAACAGTATAATGAGACTTTTATCATATTTACACATCGTTTGCTTAATTGTTAATCCATAGCTATCATACAGTAGAAATACATTTTCAGTGATAAGGAGAATACTTATATGAACACTAAATTCACAAAATTAAGTAAAAGTAAAAAGGGATTAAGTGCTGCCATATTAGCAGCGGGAATCATGGGGATTGCAATGGCACCAAATGCATCTGCACATGGGTTTGTTGAAAAACCGGCTAGCCGTGCTGCTTTATGTAGCCAAAGTTATGGCGCGCTTAACTTGAGTTGTGGAAGGGTTATGTATGAGCCACAGAGCTTAGAGGCCAAAAAAGGATTTCCACAAGGTGGACCAGTTGATGGTAAAATTGCATCTGCAGGAGGTATGTTTGATGGCATCCTCGATCAACAATCCGTAAATCGCTGGTTTAAGAATTCGATTACAGGAGGACCAAATACCTTTACATGGAAGTACACTCAGTCACATTTAACAAGCAAATGGCACTATTATATTACGAAAAAGGGATGGGATCCTAATAAGCCATTAACCCGTGCTGATCTTGAGCCAATTGGAACTGTAGAACATAACGGTACTGAAGCATCAACTAATCTAACTCATACAATTAACGTACCAACTGATCGTAGTGGCTACCACGTTATTTTAGCTGTTTGGGATGTAGCGAATACTGCAAATGCTTTCTATAATGTAATTGATGTTAATTTGGTGAATAATGTGGATGTAGATAAGGAAGCTCCATCTCAACCAAATGGATTACAAGCAACGAAAGTCACTTCTAACAGTGCTGAGCTAAAATGGAATCCTTCTACGGACAATGTGGGTGTAAAAGAATATCAAGTTTTCCGTGATGGTAAAGTAGTTGGAAATGTACCGGGAACTACATTCACAGATAAAAATTTAAAAGCGAATACAAAATATACATATACAGTAAAGGCAGTGGATGCAGCTGGAAATGTTTCTAAAGAAAGTGAGTCTATAGCTGTAGAGACAATGATTGCAGTTCCAGATACAGAAGCACCAACGCAACCAACTGCACTGCACACGATGGGCGTAACATCCTCAAGTGTGGACTTAATGTGGAGTGCATCAGAGGATAATGTAGCAGTTGACCATTATGTTATCTATCGAGGGACATCAGTAGGACAAATGACTGTAGTTGGAACATCGAAAACTACATCCTTTATGGACAAGAATCTTCAATCAAATACAACTTATAAGTATGCGGTCACTGCCGTTGATGCAGCTGGAAATGAATCTATTAAAAGTTCCATTTTCACTGTAACTACAAAAGAGCAAGGGTCGTCTTATGAACAATGGAGTCCAATTAAGGCATACACAAAAGGTGATAAAGTAGAGCACCAAGGTAAAATATATGAAGCTGTGCAAAGCTATCAAGGATATGGAGATCCAAATTGGATATTCGCATTGTCTTTATGGAACGAAATTAAATAAAAATTAAGCTTTTACAAAGATAAAAATTGCGTGACTCTTGTAGAGAAGCAGGAGCACGGAGCATTAAGATTGAAGGAGACGAACTTTGAAAATCGTCTCCTTCTTTTGCTCTTCAAGGTAAGTACCTAATGTTGTTTTGGTGGTTCAAAGAGTCGTTATAAAGTTGAGTAAAAACGGTTGGAAAATTATCAGTAGGAATATTAAATGCCATAAACGATTCATACATAGCAATATTGTCTTTTTCCTTACGACTCCTAGCCGCATATGCTATTTTATTGTTTTCTGAGTTTGTTACGAATAACTGCGATTCATCATTAGAAAACGGTATCCAATTATGTCCGAAAAAAGGTAATAAAGAATTTATATGCCCAAAAGTATTATTAATAAAGTTAAAGTTTCCTAGAAAATTATCAAAAATTGATTGAGTTAAGTTTTCACCCAATAATTGAGGGGATGTCAATGCAGGAGGATGTAATAGATCTGGATGACCGTAATTTTGAGTATGCTTATGTGTTATGTCGGGGCTTTTTGAAAAAAAATACAAAAACCATACAGCGTGATTTTGCTCGTCCGCTGCTGCACGTCGAAATCTTTCTTTAATCATCAGATTATTTGCTTTATCTGCTATATCTAAATAAGAATCAACAGTTTCTTGTTCATCTTTAAAAGCAAATTCGATTCCGGCCCTATAGTTGTCTGGGCATTCCTCAATTATTTGATAAGAAGGCTTTCTTCCTGTTAAATTCATATAAATTTTGCTGAATTCCTCGAGATGGCGTAGTTCATCCTTTTGAATCTCAAGTATTCTATTCTTTTCATCCTCAGTAGGTGCCACCTTAGCTAACTTTTCATAACAAGCAACAGCACTATACTCAGCATTAATTGCCTTCTGAATATCATTTACAAGTTGAGCATCATTTGGCATAGGATAAGTACTATTATGCTGTGGAGCATAATGATAATAGTATTGATTTGGATACATCATTGTCCTCCTTTTATTTAACTTATTTCAGCGGGTGTCCAAACATCCGTACCTGTCGCTACGCTTTCGGTACAAAAGACATCCGCTGAAAAAGAGGAACTCAGTCTAAGAACGCCCCGTCCTGTGGCAACGACTGAGTGACCAACTTCATGTTGTTGCCGCTGCCGCTCCGCTTTCGCGTAGATAAAACCCTTTTGCTGTCGCTTCGCTTTCGCACAGACAAAACATGTTGCTGCCGCTACCTCTTCGCTTTCGCACAAAAAACATCTGCAGGCCTAAGCACAAAGCCGATTCTGGACGCAATTATGTCGAGGCATAATTGATCCATCAACTTATCTTATGCTTTGTGTATAGGTAATTGTGCAAAGACATTTCTTGTGTTGCCTAGGTTGGGTGTTAATTCAACAAATTTCGTTGAAAAATGTATGTGATTGGATTTTTTTGTAGTCCGTTTGCGGCTGTAGAAACAAATTACTCGCTTGGGGTTTTAACTATTTATTTTTTAGTATTTATAAACCATTCTTCAGGCAGTTCCTAATTTCTTCTTTTCATCGAACTACTAAAATTGGAGAAACTTTTAAAAATGCGCGCACCAGTGATAAACGTTGCTTTTCACCATCTGATAGAACCATCGAACAGATGGATAGAACGGCATAAAGAAAAGGGGAGTCGCCGAAACGTTCGGGAAACTTTATAATGTGCCTCCACTCCAACATTTGATGTAGAATCATCTTTTTTCACTGTTTTTTCGCTTAGAAAAATATTGCAAATCATAACCTTTAAATAGAAACAATCTTTCATTTATGGTACTATATACAAAATAATTTAAAGCGAGAAAGAAGTGAGGAATCTGAATTACGGAAAAACGATGCTTGAATTTAATTCTAGCGCGGAAGAACTTAAACAGCTTCACAAAATAATTAGTGATTACAACTTACCTATTAGAAGTGAAGATACTTTTGAAAAACAAGCGGTGGAGGTTAGCGAATATTTAAATGAACCTACTTTTATCGAAGCTCGGAATAAAAAACGATCTTTAAACATTATGTCAGGTGTTATTGCATTACCAATCGTTGTCTTTATTGTTTATATGATATTAGGAAAGTTAAAAATAATAGGTCGCGAGGATATCTTTAAAAATATACTTGATTGGTTCTTAGCGTATCCATGGGCCTTTATTCTATACGCTTTTATATTTGCTTCTATCGTAATTGCACATAAATTAATAGAAAAGAAAATGTATAATAAAATATATCCTAATTTAAAGTTGAAATTATTAGACCAATTAAATCAAAATATTGAAAAGTAGGTTTAACTTCTTTCAGAAAGCGCAGCAATGTACTGATCTAGAAATTCTAAGATAAATAAAAACACCTTTCGTTGGAAAACGGGTATTACACCTTATGAAATCAACGTGAAGGTGTTTTTTCTATGGGGATTTATTAATCGTTAATCTGACTCGTTTCTCCAAGTATGAGTTGATTCAATATTTTAAAAAATAAACAAAAGAATCGAAATAAATCCGATAGTTTATTTGTGATGATTCAAGTGGCATTTACTATATTTGTAAGTTAATAATTTGGCTTAGTACTGTATAAAAATCTAAAAACCATAGCTGAGAATTGTATAAAAGCTAAATATAGTAGTTTCTCACAGAAATAACGTCTGAGTATGAGCAACTTGTTTATTCGGAAGGTGTTAGTGATACTATTTAGGTAACTTTTTTGTCATAGGAAAGGGGTAATCCCATTTCCTATACATCATTCAATGTACCACGCTACCTTCTTCTATATTTGATATTTCAGTTTAAACTGTTGTGGCTTCTTTTTATTGTATAGAATCGTCACCCATTGTCCTTCCTCAAAAAAAGCACGATTTTTCGTATATGTCCATACTTTGCTTGTGACAGTGATTGGTTTATTTTGTAATGACGTAAATTGTACTGTCAACTTCACTCTACGCTGTGATTCTCCTTTTGCATATGTAATCTCATGGCCGACTGTTCGGTGTGAAAAATCACTTTCGATAATCTGTGCGTTCGTTTCAATCCATTCAATTTTTTGATACTTCAGTGGTAATATCCATAGTGCGACAAAAATGATTAGAAAGAAGACAATTACCCCGATAAAAATGTACATTTGCATCCCCACTTTTTTTCTTTTTTAAACAAAAACTATAGGTAAACTCAAAATTTTTAAATTTTGTTTTTTCTGTGGAAGGCTGCCAGAGCCAGCAATGCTTTGAGAACTTTACTTTTATAATACTATACACTCTTTACTTTGTTCACAATTTAATATAACTTGTGGAAATAATAATTGAAGCTGCAAAATCAACTTTAATTGAAAACCTTAAAGGTCAAAAACTGGCTGCTATTCGTATTCGAGGAGGGCAACCTTATGTATATCCAAAAGAAGTATTCTTAAATCCTGTATTATACGGAGAGCTTGGTTTAGAGGTTCCTAATGAAGTTAGCAAGGTAATTATTGTGCAAAATCATTTCATTTTTGTCTAGCGTGGGCGTTATACATAATTACCTAATTGTTAACTTAAACAAATAAAACACATTTCATTGAATGTACATGAAGGGATTTTTTATAATCCGTTTGTAGCTGTAGTAACAAAAAGATGGATTGGATTTGTAATGTGATTAAGATATACATATTAGACAAGGCGAGAGATGCTATATTGGTCAGACATACTCGTGGTCGACAGCTTGGTATAAAAAATCCACTTTTTGGCCGTCTGTTTAAATCCATTTGTATTTTTGGGTGAAAATGTATATTTACATCCTGCTTATTTATCTCTTTTTACTAAAAAAGATGGCAGATAAACATGGAATTTTTATTTATCAATGTTTTCATATATTTTCCAATGCCGAATATGCAAAGCTCGTGGACATTCCACAAATGGCCCCGACTAACACGATCAAAGGATTATTGTTATACAGCGCTCCATACGATATCACAAAATTTCAGGATGGTGAGATAATGTCTTCGTACCAATTTATACTCAAACGAATGGGCTGGGGTATTTTGGGCGATAAAAACTGGATGAACAACTCGGAATTAGATGTTTTAAATCTATCAAAGTACGTCACAAAAGATTTTCCACCAGCATTTGTGACCGATGGCAATACGAATTCGTTTGAATCACAAGCAAGAACTTTCGTAGATGTACTTAAAGAAAAAGATGTTTTGGTCAACTCTCTGTTTTTCGATCCTGCTGAGATGAAGGTAGGTCATGGCTATCAGTTTGATATGGCTTCCCCCGCTAGCATAAGTAGCCTAAAGCAAACAAGGGAGTTTCTGAACGAAGTTACTTCATCTAGCGAGTGAACACCGAAATAATATATTTCTCAGACATGTTGAATAGTCAACATGTCTGATGTTTTTATAAAAACAAGTTGACTTATTTTCCGGTTGTAACTATAATGGTTACAGCTGGAGGTGATGAAGATTAAAATTAGCAGTCGTTTTACAATTGCTGTCCATATTTTATCAATCATCAAACAAAATCCATCGACCATTTGCACATCGGAATTTATGGCGGAAAGCGTAAATACAAATCCGGTAGTAATTAGGAAAATAGTGTCCTATCTTAAAAAGGCAGGTATCGTACAAGTGCGCCGGGGAACAGGTGGAGCTTCTTTAGTCAAAGATTTGGATGCTATCACTTTGCTAGAGGTTTTTCGTTCAGTAGAAGTTGTAGAGGAAGATCAGTTATTTCATCTACATGAAAATCCAAATCCTGATTGTCCTATAGGTGCCAATATACAGGCTGTGTTAGAGCTAATTTTAGTGCAAGCACAAGAAGCTATGGAACAAGTATTAGCCAATATTACTATGGAACAAGTGATTACATCTTTAATCCATGAAATTCAACAATCACAATAAATGCATTCTTTTCACTGAATGCATATTTATTTGACTGAGTTGTAACTGAAATGGTTACAACTGAGAGAGAAAGGAAGGTTTTATTGGGTGACTCTTAAAATAAAAGCATATTCGGATTTTATTTGTCCTTTCTGTTTTTTAGGGAAAGGGCCATTAGATGAAATTGCAAAAGAAAAGGATATTGAAATAGAATGGATGCCGTTTGAATTAAGACCTAAACCATATCCAAAAATTGATCCTTGGAAAGAGCCTGCTAAATTAGGATCATGGGATTCCTATATTCTCCCTACAGCCAAAAAGCTAGGGATTGATATGCGATTACCGCGAGTATCTCCACATCCTTATACAAATTTAGCTTTCGAAGGATATCAATTCGCTAAAGTACATGGAAAAGGAAATGAATTTCATCATAGAGTTTTCACAGCGTTTTTCCAAGAGGAACAAAATATAGAGGATGTAGACGTGTTAACTCAATTAGCAAATGAGGTAGGTCTGCCAAAAGATGAATTCAAAGAAGCCTTGCTTTCAGGTAAATATCGTGAAGCTCATCAAGAAGCTTTAAAACATGCTTATGAAGAAGCGAATATTAGTGCTGTTCCTACATTAATTATTGGAGATGAAATGATTCAAGGATTAGCTAGTAAAGAAAGAATAGCACAAGTCATCGATCAGCAATTAAAAAATAGGTAATTATAGATTTAAACAGTAGCGTATAAAATGAAGCTACATGTAAAAGTCTATGTATATAAATTTGATTAAAATTTGGAGGAAATACAAATGTCAGTAACAACAACAAATTTAAAAGATGCAATTATTAATCGTCGCTCAATCCGTAAAGTGAAAAAGAACGCAGCGATTACAAAAGAAAAAATTGAAGAGCTATTAAAAATTAGTGTACAGGCGCCATCATCATTTAATATGCAAAGTGGACGTGTAGTAGTTTTAATGGATAATGAACACGAAAAGTTTTGGGATATTGTCAAAGAAACATTGCGTGCACGTGTTCCGGCAGAAAATTTTGCAGCGACTGAAGAGCGTTTACAAGGATTTAAAGATGGTGTAGGCACAATCTTATTCTTTGAAAACCAAGCAACGATCAAACAAATGCAAGAAAACGCTCCTTCTTATAAAGAGCAATTCCCATTCTGGTCACATCAAGGAAATGCAATGCTTCAGTACGCAACATGGATGTCTTTAACTACTGAAGGAATCGGCGCATCTCTTCAGCACTATAATCCAATTATTGACGAGGAAGTTAAAGAAACTTGGAATATTCCTGCAGAATGGAGCCTAGTAGCTCAAATGCCATTTGGTGAACCAAATGAACAACCAGGAGACAAAACTTCTTTACCTTTTGAAGATGTGGTGAAATTTTATTAATTAAATCAATGATTACAAATAAACCCGGTTAAGTGAACTTGATGCACTTAACCGGGTTTTTAATATATTAGTCAAATAAAAAATTGTACCCTACATATTGAAATTTCTATATTTTCACCTACAGCTGTTGACGGCTTTTTTGATTCCGTGCAATCCCAATATGGAATCGAATCTTGTACCAAAACGTATACCATGTGCTTAGGTTGATTGGAGTGGAGACTGGGCGACTCCTTGGGGATTAGTGATAGAGGAACGAAGAGGCTGGGACAAAAGTATTTTAGCTAAAGTAAAACCCGAACAAATTTGCAAAACAGTCATACGGTATTTTGCAATTGTTCGGGTTTTCTAAATATAATGCTTATTTTATTTGAAAGTAATTCGGCTTTCGCGAAGAGCTAATTAGTTATGTCCCAGCTCTTCGTGACCAACATCGGTGCTGCTGCCGCTTCGCTTTCGCGCAAAAAACATCTGTTGACCCGAGACCCTGGGGCGAGTATCGCGAGTGAAGCGGCTCATCGGACGCCCCCAGGAAGCTTTGCTCTGCGCGTCAGCGACAAATGTTTTATCTGTGCGAAAGCGAAGCGTCAGTGACAAAGCGCCCAGCCGGAACGGAAATCAATCCCACGTTTTGCTGATATTCCTATATTTTATCGTATAGGTAAATTATGGTAATTTCCATATTTACCTTGTTTATGAGGTGTGTTTTTTTACGATACGTTCATATTTCATTAGAAAGTATATGCTATGATAAATATACATAGAGGAGGGGGCACATGATTATAGTTGGATTAACTGGTTGGGGTGATCATCCTTCACTTTATAGTGGAGTGACTGCCTCAAAGGACAAATTATTCGATTATACAGGTCATTTTTTAACGGTCGAAGTTGATACTTCTTTTTATGCCGTACCTTCTAAAGAAAATGTACGGAAATGGTGTGAGGATACACCCGGAAATTTTCGTTTTGTTGTGAAGGCCTATCAAGGAATGACGGGTCATTTACGCGGCGACATACCGTTTGAATCGAAGAATGACATGTTTAATGCCTTTATCGAATGTGCCAATGAATTTAAACGTCATGGGAAGCTGGCGATGGTACTAGCACAATTCCCGCCGTGGTTTGATTGTCAGACTAAGAATGTACAATATTTATTGTATATTAGGCAGCAGCTCAAAGGCTTTGACGTAGCGATTGAGTTTCGCAATCGAACATGGTATGCGGACAATGTCGTGCAGCAAACAATGGATTTTTTACGAGAGCATCAATTCATTCATACAATTTGTGATGAACCACAGGCTGGCGTAGGTTCTGTACCATTTTATCCTACTGTTACTGCGACTAAGGCACTTGTACGTATTCATGGACGTAACATTCATGGGTGGCGCAATACTGGTAATGCCGAAAACTGGCGGAAGGTTCGCTTTTTATATGATTACAATAGTGAAGAATTGCAGCAGCTTGGACAGCATTTGAAACATCTCCAATCAGAAGTACAGGACCTGTATGTATTATTTAATAATAATTCAGGACTTCATGCTGCGAAAAACGCAAAGGAGTTACAAGGAATTTTAGCGATTAAAGATGTAGGGTTAGCACCTAAACAATTAAACATGTTTGAAGGGGAACTATAATGGAATTTTTTGTTTTAGTCATTATTGCATTATTATCTGGATTAATTGGCTCATTAGTTGGGCTTGGTGGAGGAATTATCTTAGTCCCAGCAACATTATACGTTGGGTTAAATCTAGGGATGATTCCAGATATCACTCCTCAAAGAGTAGTTGGTTTATCTGTTGTCATGATGATTTTTACTGGACTTGCCTCTACGTTAAGCTATATGAAATCTAAAACAGTTGATTATAAAAGCGGTTGGATATTTTTTATAGGAAGTATTCCTGGAACAATGTTGGGCGCATGGGTAAATAAGGGGCTAGATTTACCATCATTTAATTTGTATTTTGGTATTTTACTAATCATTTTGGCGACGATATTACTTGTACGTGATCGATTGAAACCTGTAGAATGGTTTGTAAAAAATGGTATGCGATTGGAATTCGAAGATAAAGAAGGAAATACCTTTGTCTATGGGTATCCAATTTGGTTTGCCATTGCATTAACATTTGCCATTGGCTTTGCCTCTGGATTATTTGGTATCGGTGGAGGCTCGATGATCGTGCCTGCCATGATTATTTTATTTTTATTCCCACCACACGTTGCAGTGGCAACATCGATGTTCATGGTTTTTTTATCGTCGATTGTCAATTCAGCGAGCCATATTTATTTAGGACATGTACCATGGCTCTTTACGATTCCGGTTATTCCAGGAGCTTATATTGGAGCAAAGTTGGGGGCAGCATTAAATAAAAGAATTAAATCAGATACTCTTGTAGTAGCACTTCGAGTCATTCTATTATTATTAGGACTTCGTTCTATTATCGAAGGTTTATTGTAATATTGATTTTAGATGTCTATAGGTTCGAAAAGTAAAGGGACTTTGATAGCAAGTTTTCTACAGACATAGAAGCTATTTTAAAGAAGAGGTGGCTTAATTGCTGGAAAAAATTCATATTTTTCACACGAATGATTTGCACAGTCATTTTAAGTATTGGCCACGAATGCAAAGTTACGTGAAAGAAATGCGTTCTAAGCTAACAACCATAGGAGAAACAAGCTATTTATTTGATGTCGGCGATCATTTAGATCGTTCAAATATTTATACAGAAGCAACAGTAGGTAAGGGCAATGTGAGGTTATTGAATGAAGCTGGCTACGACGTAGTGACACTTGGTAATAATGAAGGGATAACATTGTCCCATAAGGAGCTGTACCATCTATATGATGAAGCAGCTTTTGACGTAGTAGTTGCCAATGTAAATGCTTCACATGGAACAAATCCAGCGTGGATGAAGCCGTATGTTGTGTTAACGACTGCTTATGGTACAAAGGTTGCGGTTATTGCAGCAACTGCTATGTTTGAAATTTATTATAAGGAATTAAATTGGGAGATAGATGTGGCACGAAGCACACTTATTCGCTTAGCATATCAGCTTCGTAAAGAAGTAGATATTATTGTTTGTTTGTCTCATTTAGGAATAACAGAGGATGAGCTTTTAGCTGAGGAATGCCCAGAAATAGATGTTATATTCGGTTCACATACACACCATGTTCTTCCAAATGGAAAGCTAATTAATGGCGTTTTATTAACAGGTGGAGGGAAATTTGGACAATATACTGGCCATCTTTTGTTAGAATATGATAAAAAATCTAGGAATATTGTTGAAAAAAAGGATACTTTAATTCATAATAAAGATTTGCCTACGGTTAAAAATGAAAATGAAATCGTTCAGTCTTTAGAAAAAGAAGGCAAACAATTACTTGATACTCCAGTATTTACTACGAAAAAATCGTACAATAAGGAATGGTTCCATTATTCGCAATTATCCGATTTGTTTGCGCGGGCCATTTTAGAGAAAAGTGGAGCGGATTGTGCGTTATTTAACGCGGGGATTTTTTTAGATGGTTTACCTAAGGGAACAGTGACGGCACTAGATTTGCATAGAATTTTCCCACATCCTATAAATTTATGTACGATTGAATTATCAGTTGCTGAAATGAAAGAAATTTTTCAGCAATCTAAAAATGAAGAATGGCCCTATATTGAGCTAAAGGGATTAGGGTTTAGAGGCGTTATTTTTGGGAAGATGCTAACTTATGGCTTTTCAATGAATGAAGATCGCCAATTACTTATTAATGGGAAGCTTGCAGATAACGATCGTATTTATAAATTAGTAACACTTGATTTGTTTACGTTCGGTTATTTTTATCCAAGCTTTAAATATGCTAAGAAAAAATATATTCTACCAGAATTTTTACGAAACATTATGATAGATTATGGGCAAAAATTCTTTCAGCAATAGTAGATAAAATGCTTTTAGAACGGATTGGGGAAAAGGTCATGCGATTAATTTCAATCGATGTATTAAAAGAAGGAATGGTATTAGCAAGAACTATTTGGAATGAGGCGGGACACCCTCTTTTAAAGAAAGATGTTGTCATTAATGAACGTATCATACAAAGACTTCAACAATTAAATACGCATTATTTATATATTGACGATGAAATTTCTAAGGGTATTGAGGTACAGGAAACAGTTCCAGCTGTTATTCGAAATAAAGCAATTTCAACCATTAAAGATTCTTTCCAATCAATCAACGGTTTAAATCCAGTAAATGCCTCTTATGTGCTTGACCAACAATCAAAAGCAATTGTCTCAATTGTAGATGAGTTACTGTCGGCAGTTAGTGGCAATGATGAAATTCTAACAATACTAACAGATGCGTATTTATTTGATGAATATTTATATCAACACTCCTTTCAAGTTACTCTTTATTCGATAGCGATTGCTAAAGAGCTTGGATACTCAGCTGAGGATTTACGTTTAATTGGGATTGGCGCATTGTTACATGACATAGGGAAGCTTATGGTACCAAAGGAGATCCTGACAAAACCTGGGCGCCTAACGTGTGAGGAATTTGAAACGATGAAGCAGCATACTCGATATGGGTTTGATTTGTTACGTAATTTACATTCCATATCATTGATTGTTGCACATTGTGCCTTCCAACACCATGAACGTATTGATGGGAGTGGCTATCCACGGGGCTTAGTTGATTTTGAAATCCATCCGTTTGCCAAAATTATTGGTGTAGCAGACGTCTTTGATGCGGTGACTACAAGTCGTGTCTATCGTGAAAAAATGCTACCTTCTCAGGGCCTAGCAATCGTAGAAGCGGGCTCTGGAACTATATATGATGCACGTATTGTGAAAGCATTGAAAAGGTCTGTTGTACATTATCCTAACGGTGTTATTTTAAAATTATCGGATGGACGTCGAGGTATTGTATCAAGACAAAATACATTGAATCCAGCATTACCATGGATTCGTATCTTTGAGGAGCAAAATCAACTATTAACAGCTACATATGAAATTAATTTAATGGACAACCCAACCGCAACAATTGAAAACGTAGAAGCGGATTATGTTGTACCATCGAAAATCGAATAAAAATCTCCTCCTGTTCATACGTTATGGAACAGGAGGAGATTTTTTTGTTTTTCCCTCGAAAAAGGATGAAATTACGATCATATAGTAATTATGGTAACTATAGAAAAAAGGGAAAACGCCTGAATCGTTTAACCCTAGTAGTTGTATGCGTTATTATCGGTGTTATTTTATTTATTTATTATTTAAATGAGAAGCTTATGCCGACCTACTTAGATTATGCTGAAATACAAACAAGTAAGATTGCATCCTCTGTTGTGAGTAAAGCGATTGATTCTCGTACTTCAAGCGTTATGGATGTTAATGATGTTCTTGTAGAAGTATCCCCTGGCAACCATGCTGATTTGAAAATTAATACAGAAACGATTAATCGAGTTCGAACAGAAACGGTAAATCAAGTAAAATTGTATTTAGAGCAGGCAGAGCAAGGGGAGTTGTCGCATTTGCCAAATGTTGATGATGTTGAATATGATTATAACAAGATTAATGAAGGTAATGGGGTAGTTTTTTATATGCCATTGAGTCAGGCGGCTAATATCCCTTTAATTGGGAACTTAGGACCTAAAATTCCGATACGCTTTCATGTCATTGGCAATGTGCATAGTGAAGTTACTTCTTCAATAAAGGAATATGGTATTAATAGCGCATATATGTCGGTAGGGATTCATATAGAGGTAAATGTCCAAATTATTGTCCCTTTTGCTAGTAAAACAACAACAGTTACTCAGGATATTCCGGTGGCAATGGGCTTAGTAAGGGGTGCAGTTCCAAATGTTTATTCAAATGGTAGTGAAGAGGCACCTTCAATTCAAATACCTGTCTCTCCTAAAAAGTAGAAATGTTTACCTTCTTTCAGCGAATGTCTTTTGTACCGAAAGCGTAGCGACAGGTACAGGTTTCCAAACACCCGCTGAAATAGAGGAACTCAGTCTAAGAACGCCACGTCCTGTGGCAACGACTGAGTGACCAACTTCGTGCTGTTGCTGTCGCTACGTTTCACAACGCTTTCGCACAGTCAAAACACGTTGCTGACGCTACGTTAGCACTACGCTTTCGCGCAAAAAACATCTGTTGGCCTAAAGCCTCCGGCGGATGTCACGGAATCGAAAAGGAGTTAATAAAGGATGTTAGCCTAAAATCATCGCATCCATGCGATAACGGCTAACTGGCCTACATCACGCAGGCCTAAGCACAAAGCCGATTCCGGACGCAATTTTGCCGAGGCAAAATTGATTATGATAGTTGTTGGAGTTCATTTATTATGTTACATTGACAACAGTGAAGATAGTAATATAAAAAATGCATATATTTGATAGGGGCGATATCCGTATGACATCTTGTAAACCCACAAGTAAGGAAAAAGAAGAATATTTAAGAAAACCAGATTGGTTAAAAATTAAATTAAACACAAATGAAGAATATAAAGGGCTAAAGAAGCTCATGCGTGAAAAAAATCTGCATACAGTATGTGAGGAAGCACGCTGTCCTAATATTCATGAATGCTGGGGTGAACGACGTACAGCAACAATGATGATTCTTGGATCTGTGTGTACTCGTGCTTGCCGTTTCTGTGCTGTTAAAACAGGCTTACCAAATGAATTAGACTTAGCTGAGCCAGAACGCGTAGCAGATTCGGTAGCAATTATGAACTTGAAGCACGTTGTTATTACAATGGTAGCGCGTGACGACTTAAAGGACGGCGGTGCGCAAGTATTAGCTGAAACAGTGCGTGCGATTCGTCGTAAAAGTCCGTTTACATCGATTGAAGTTTTACCGTCCGATTTAGGTGGTCTGAAAGAGAACCTTCAAATTTTAATGGATGCGAAGCCAGATATTTTAAATCATAATATTGAAACAGTACGTCGCTTAACGCCGAGAGTACGTGCACGCGCAAAATATGAGCGTTCATTAGAGTTTCTTCGTTTGGCAAAAGAAATGCAGCCAGACATCCCTACAAAGTCATCTTTAATGATAGGCTTAGGTGAAACACATGAAGAAATTTTAGAAGTTATGGATGATTTACGAGCGAATGACGTAGATATTATGACAATTGGTCAATACTTACAGCCAACGAAAAAGCATTTATCTGTCAAAAAGTATTATTCTCCAATAGAGTTTGGTAAACTGCGCAAAATCGCAATGGAAAAAGGATTTAAGCATTGTGAAGCAGGACCACTTGTACGTAGTAGCTATCATGCTGATGAACAAGTTAATGAAGCAACAAAAGCACGTCAATTACAAGCAGAACTGTAAAAGCAAATGTTGAAATGGAAGGTGGTGTCACTTTGATCAATATTGAAGGATATGAATACGAGCTTATTGAAGATTACAAAGAAGCTTTTCAAGAGGAAGTATTCAAGGAACGATACTCAGATATTTTAGCCAGATATGATTATATTGTGGGAGACTGGGGCTATAATCAATTACGCTTAAAAGGCTTTTTTGACGATAAAAATCAGAAAGCTTCTTTCGATACGAAGATTAGTACACTACAAGATTACTTATACGAGTATTGTAATTTTGGCTGTGCATATTTTGTCTTGCGCAAATCCGGTAAATCTACTCAACAGCCAGAAGCTGAAGTAAATGAAGATCATGAAGTGACAAAGCTTGTTGAGGATGAACAAATAGCAGAATAAACTTTTAAAACCTGATGCGAAATTTGCATCAGGTTTTTACTTTGTAGTGATAGGTTTTTTAAAATTGGTAATAATAAAATTGTAGCATATCAACATAGCGTGAGGTTGATTTCCGTTCCGGCTGGGCGCTTTGTCGCTGACGCTTCACTTTCGCGCAGAGCAAAGCTTCTGGGGGCGTCCGATGAGCCGCTTCACTCACGTTGCTCGCTCCAGGGTCTCATCTGTGACGCTGATCCCCAAGGAGTCGCCCAGCCTCCACTCCAATCAACTATTTACATGGTATACGTTTTATAACATTCCCAACTTTCAGTGATGAATCAAAAAGGACGGATTTTAAAATTAATTCTAGTTTTATATTAAAGGTGTGTGTTGTTTAGATGAAAAAAGCTGTTTTTTTGGATCGTGATGGGGTCATCAATGAAGTATTAACGGATCGCGTTAAATTTGTAAATAAACCTAAGGAGCTCTATTTCCTGCCGCATGTTCCGAAAGCTATAAAAAAATTGAATAAATACTTCGACTATATATTTATAGTAACCAATCAAGGTGGCGTTGGATTGGGGTATATGAAAGAAACGCAGCTACAAAAAATACATGAGCATATGGTAAAAGAATTGAAGAAGGAAGGGGCTACTATTCACGAAGTCGTATATTGTCCCCATAAACCAAAGTCGGGCTGTGCCTGTCGTAAACCCAATAGTAAATTAATTGTTGATCTGGGTGAAAAATATAATATA
This sequence comes from Lysinibacillus sp. NPDC093190, assembly GCF_050280425.1. Lineage (NCBI taxonomy): Bacteria > Bacillati > Bacillota > Bacilli > Caryophanales > Bacillaceae > Lysinibacillus > Lysinibacillus sp. NPDC093190. Next base: position 41,789 of record NZ_JBNNVG010000018.1, read on the forward strand.
AACTTGGCAAAATCCTACATGGTGGGAGATACGGATACAGATATCATAGCAGGAAAACGAGCAGGAACTAAGGGAGTATTTTTAGGTGAGAAAGATCCACTGGCAGATGCGGTTTTTCCAGATTTAATTAGTGCTGCTGACTGGATTATTAAGGATGCAACAGCATAACGCTAGTATTGTTGAGGTAGAGTGACAAAGCGTATAAATCATGTGAAAAAGGATAATTTATTTATTGGAGGTGATTAATTTGACTAAAGAAAATAAAAAATCGTTAGATCGAGAAGAATATGGATTTGGCTTTGATATTAGTGTTGATGACTTAGCAGTAATTGGGCAAAATCAACAAGCCAAAAAACAAAACGACAATGAAAACAAAGACAAGCCTCACAATAAGGATAATCCTGCTAAATTAAATAATGAAAAGTAGGGGCACGATTCAATGCTCCTCGATTTAGATTTAAGATACTTACAAAAAAATTCCGCCATCCTTCTGTTGAACAGTGCGCAAAGTATATTCCTATGTCTGCAGAAAAGCGGAATTTTTTTGTATTACATTCTTAATTGCTAATAGGCACAAAAAAGCACCCAATTGAAGGGGTGTTATAGACTATCGAAAAACGCTAATTTGATTGCATAAAGTAAGCATTTTGTGAGGAGCTTCGAAACTGTCTCGTTTAGCTAAGCCCGCGGAAAGCGCCAACTCGGAGTGAAAATCAATCTTTATTTTTGATAGACACTTTATTCTTTTTTTGACAATTGAAACACCCAAATTTGAAGGTGTTAATTTAATAATTCACGTAAATATTCACGTAGCTCGACAGTATCTTCCTCTGTGCGATTGTATACGTGTTCAAGATAGCCAGGCTCTTCTACATCATCTGGACCAATTATAGCAAAGCGTCCAAATTGGATATCCATGACAAGCACTTTTCCAAAGAAACGTCCCGATTGCAAAATGGCTAAATCATAACGTAACTTGTCCCCAGCAAAACTAACAAAGCGTGTTTTCGTATCTTCTACATCATCATATAAAAAAAAACGTTCCATCTTTTAATCTCCTTCCAGTCCTATAGATATGGTACTATAGAAGAGAAATGACTATCAACTTTTAAAGATTTGAATGGGGGCTTTCCTTGTGTATTTTGTAGATCGTAATAAAATCACAAAAAATTTACAGTACTTAGATGGACTATTAGCTATTTTAGAGTCAGAAGATAGCTGGCTAGAAAATGATATTAAGAAATTAGCAATCGAGCGAATTGGTCACAATGTGATGGAGTCAATGATGGATGTAGGAAATTTAATGATTGACGGCTTCATTATGCGTGATCCAGGAAGCTATGAGGATATAATTGATATTTTAATCGATGAAAAAGTCGTATCTACTGAAATGGAAGCACCGTTAAAAGCAGTAGTTGGCTTACGTAAAATGCTTGTTCGTGAATTTACAGATGTAGATGTTGAGGAAGTTGTAAATGTGTTAACAACGACTTTACCAGCGTTAAAGCAATTTTCACCTGCTGTGAATAGTTATTTAACAAATGAACTTGGCCCTGTTTCAGCATTTTTACCAGAGGATCATCAATGAGAACCTACAAGGCATATTGCTTTGATCTAGATGGTACAGTGTACCGTGGAAAGGAAGGCATTCCTTCTGCGATTACTTTTATTCATCGGTTACAACAAGCAGGAATCGAGCCATTTTACGTAACAAATAATTCTTCTAAGACAAGAGAGCAGCTGCAGGAAGCTTTAAGCGCTATAGGTGTGAATGCACCATTAGAGCATATTTACTCTAGTGCATTAGTTACAGCGAAATATGTAGCCCTGAATTTCCCTGGCAAAAAAGTAGCCATGTTAGGTTCTGATGGTATTCGTAAAGCGTTATTTAATGAAGGCATTGAACCTACCGAGGATGAGCCAGAGGTATTTGTTATGGGGATCGATCGAAATCTAGATTATATGGCACTTGCGAAGGCGACAGTTGCTGTGCAAAATGGTGCGACGTTTATAGCAACGAATCAAGATATTAAATTCCCGACAGAACATGGATTTCTACCAGGTAATGGGTCGTTTGCCCGATTAGTAGGTGAGGTTGCAGACGTTGAGCCAATCTATATCGGTAAACCATCACCTGCAATGCTTGAAGTCATTGCGACAGAGCATGGCTTTACGAAAGATGAAATGGTGATGATTGGCGATAATTATGACACAGATATTATGTGTGGGATTCGTTTTGGCTGTGATACAATCCATGTAAATACAGGTGTTACACCAACAAAGGTTGTACTTGATAAGGCGCAGCAACCTACATATATGGTGGAAGCCTTAATTTAACTACTTTCAGCAAAAGCTGAAAGTAGTTAAAGCCTCCGGACGCAATTATGCCGAGGCATAATTGAATAATTCACAAATAAAAAAAGGATGCTTATGTCGATTTTTTTGGCATAACATCCTTTTTATATGTTCAAATTTAGTATAGTAAGCGCTTTATCATTATATGAATGAGCTATTACGCCTTCATTACCATAACGGATTTTCTTCGATAAATTGATAAATGGCTTTCGTCAACTCTTCAGGAGAATCAGCCTCAACTAATTCACCATTGACGACTGCATAAAACGATTCAGAACATTTTGTACAGTAACTCAGGCAGCCATATTCCAAAACGTCGATGTTCGGATCACGCTCTAGTATTTCATAAGTTTTTTGAGAGCCATTTGCCAAATTACTTATACAAAATTCAACCATTGGATTCATACATGTCACCTCACCAAAATAATGCTACTCGCTTTTAAAACATTCGTCAATGATTTGAGTTGATCATGAGATAAAAGCAGATACTAAGTAGTAAAGTAGGGCGCATTAACTTTACAAAAGTGAAGAGAAGAAAATGATATTTAAGGAAAATTCGGACAATAACGACGATTTATCGAAGTCCAAGTGATTCAAAAATCGTTCGAAAAAAGCAAGTTATCATTCATTTTGTGAAATCTTTCACAAAATTGCATTCTGATATTGTGAAACTTCTCACAATCGGTTATACTCATTTGTGGATACTTTGTGAACAATTAATATAAGAGATATAAAAGGAGACTATTATGGGAAAATTAGTACTTTTAGGTGGCGGCTACGGCAATATGCGTCTCATGCTTCGATTATTACCAAACGTTCCATTAGACACAGAAATCGTGTTAGTAGACAGAGCCCCTTTCCATAGTTTAAAAACAGAATTTTACGCATTAGCAGCAGGGACTGCAACAGATAAAGAAATTCGTGTAAGCTTTCCAGAGCATGAACGTTTATCGGCTGTATATGGAGAAGTTGTTGAAATTGATCGTACCGATAAGGTAGTCATTTTAGAAGATGGACAACGTATTGAATATGATGATTTAGTAATTGGTCTTGGCTGTGAGGATAAATATCATGGTGTACCAGGTGCAGAGGAGTACACATATAGCATTCAGACAATGGCGAAATCACGTTCAACATTCCAAGCACTTTGTGGTTTACCAGCAGGCTCTACAGTCGGAATTGTAGGAGCTGGCTTAAGTGGTATTGAGCTTGCAAGTGAGTTACGTGAAAGCCGATCAGATTTAAAAATAAAGCTATTCGACCGTGGTCCTCGTATTCTGAAGGACTTCCCAGAAAAGCTAAGTAAATATGTAAAAGACTGGTTTGTAAAACATAACGTTGAAGTCATTGCCAATTCAAATATTACAAAAATTGAACAAGGTAAAATTTGCAATCACGAAGAAGAAATTGCACTCGATTCTGTAGTTTGGACTGCTGGTGTGCAGCCTGTCAAAATTGTCCGCGATTTGGAAGTGGAGAAAGATAAACAAGGTCGTCCGCTTGTAACACAATATTTTAATCTTCTTGATGACGAGCATGTATATGTTGTAGGCGACTGTGCTGCTTCAGAATTACCTCCAACTGCTCAGTTAGCAGAGGAACAAGCAGAACAAATCGTAAAAGTACTTCGCATGCGTTGGAAAGGCGAAAACTTACCTGAGAAAATGCCTGATATCAAATTAAAAGGTTTCATGGGAGCACTTGGTAAAAAACAAGGCTTTGTATATTTAGCAGATACAACAGTAACAGGACGTATCGCACGCTTGATGAAATCAGGATTATTATGGTACTACAAACGTCAAAATGATTAATTAGTCTTATAAAAAGGGATTGCTTCAAAGTTTGAAGCAATCCCTAAGTTTTTCTATCAATATTGGCATAATTGCGTCCGGAATCGGCTTTGTGCTTAGGCCTGCGTGATGCAGGTCAGTTAGCCGTTATCGCATGGATGCGATGATTTTAGGCTAACATCCTTTAAGAACTCCTTTCCGATTCCGTGACATCCGCCGGAGGCATTAGGCCAACACGATGTTGGTCACTCAGTCGTTGCCACAGGACGTGGCGTTCTTAGACTGAGTTCCTCTATTTCAGCGGATGTTTGGACAGCCGCTGAAATAAGTTAAACGGTTTCGTCAGGTACGAAACCAAGCTTTTCAAGTGCGGTAAATACAGGCTTCAGTTGCACATAGCCTTCGCCCACTACTTCATCATTTATAAGGACAAGTGGATAAAAAAAATCATCTTCTTGAATGCGTGTAGCATAATCTTGATCGCGCTCATTCTCAATTGGTCCTTCAATATCAATATAGCGAATATCATATCCTTGGTTTGGATATTTTCGATCGATGGCTGCTTGTAGCCACTCATATGTATCCTTTGAAGATGGTGCATTGACACAACTCGCGCAGATTACCGCTGTTCCGTAAATTTCAATCTTTGGTTTCGTTTGACTCATAGCATTCCCACTCCTCGTGATTCTATATTGGATTTTTTCTGTTGCTAACATTATAATCATTATAAGGAAAGGAGTCGAGACAAATGTCAGAAACAACAATTAACGACCAAGTTCAAGAGGTATTAGATAAATTACGCCCATTCTTACTACGTGACGGTGGAGACTGTGAATTAGTAGATGTAGAAGACGGTATTGTAAAATTACGTTTATTAGGTGCTTGTGGTAGTTGCCCAAGTTCAACAATTACACTTAAAGCTGGTATCGAACGCGCATTATTAGAAGAAGTACCAGGTATTATTGAAGTGGAGCAAGTATTCTAAAATGACTAAAAAAAGTTCTAGCTGATTAATTCAGGCTAGAACTTTTTTTCTTAAACATGGCGAGCGTGTTCTTTTTCTTCTCGAATAATAGCCCATTGTTCCTTAGCCATATCAATGATCTTCGCTTCTCCACCAATACTTTGCTTTTCAATGACCTTTGAAAAGAAGCGTGTAGCATTTTCTAAATCACCGATACGTCGTGATAGTTCAGCAATCATATACATAATTCGAATATCTGACATTTGCGTTGAGCTGTAATCCTCATTTGAATAAGAATCCATATAGTAATCTCGGGCCATTGTCATAAAACGTTGCTCTTGGCCTTCGTTTTTTAATGAACGATATAACCATGCAAGACGTAATGTAAGCCCAGCTATAGCGACAAATTTTTCTTTTTTGATCGTACCGCAAAGGAACGCTAATTTATAAGCTTGTATCGCTTGGAATACAGTACGTTCTCCTTTAAAATCATGGTGTACCCATTTTTCTGTAATTTGCGTGCGAATTTCATCTTGCGTGCCAGGGGCAAAATATTTTGAAAAGTCTTCTGTAAATGAAAATCCACAATGCTCACAAACAAATACATTATAATAAAGTGCATTTACACCGTCTGCATAGATAGGATGAAAGTCTGTTTCTGTATGATCTACTTTTATGAATTTAGAGCGTACTTTTAATGTTGGAAATTCTTTTTTGCAATTAAGACATTGAATTTTTTTTTCGTAATAAGGTGAAATCTCCATATTTTATACCTCTTTCATCAACATATTATAACTATTATACCAATTTGAATTTTATAAACATGGATAAAAAATACTAAAAATGTGAAAAATATTAGAATTTTTACTAAAAACCCTTTTGAAGCTGAATGTTTGTCATACAATAGTCAAAATTGATATGATAATAAGTAAGAAGGAAGGTGATTGGGATGACAAGTAAGCAAATAATTGAAATTACTGAAGCGGCTGTCTTTCATATTAATGGAATGATGGAGCACAATGAAGAGCAAGGTTCGTTCTTACGTGTAGTTGTTAATGGTGGCGGATGCAGTGGCCTATCATACGGTATGCATTTTGATAAAGAGAAAAAAGAAGATGATTTTGAAGATGTACAGCATGGTTTAACAATTCTTGTTTCCCGTGAAGATGCGCCGATTTTAATGGGGACAAAAATTGACTATAAGCAATCACTAATGGGTGGTGGCTTCACAATCGACAATCCAAATGCGATCGCATCATGCGGCTGTGGGACGTCTTTCAAAACGGCCAAACGTGAAGGTACGCCTGAGATTTGTGATTAATGACTTTCATCAAGAAAATTGATAAGGGATTGTAAATAACAGTAGAAAATGGTGTGTACACAATCCTTGAAATGAGTGAACACAGCCCCAAATACATCAATTTAAGGTTATAGATACCAAGCCTTTTTGATTTGTATGTTGCGAAAACATAACGAATTGAGGAGGCTTTTTTGTATGGTTTTGAAAAAGAAGAAACGTAAGGCAATTGGTAAAATGGCAATGGGGAAGGAATATCCAAAGATTAAGAAAGACAGGCTATAGGCTTTTATGCTGAGAAAGCAGGGAGCCGTTGTGAGAGCGAAAAAAGGACTTGCATGTGATTTTACGCACAAACCCCTAGCTAGATGTGTGATGGGAATTCTCTCGTTGTTGAATTAGGGGATAATAGCCCTTGTTATTTATTTAAATTTTCTTTGATTTCTTCTAATAATTTTGTTTGCATGTTTAATTGCTTAGTTGTAGTAATAGCAAACCAAATTATAAAAATAATTGGAACTATGTAAAATAACAATCCAAAAATCGAGATAAAGCTAAATATAATATCTCCTGAATTTAAACTATTCATAACTCAAATCCATAAAGAAATCATAACATAGTAGAGTTTGAGTTGGTAGGGAAATGGAAAATATGTAACGAGATAAATTGACCGTACCTCGAAGCGATATGAGCGTGTCTAATAACCGTAACAGGCAGTCATTAATCATGAAACAATTAAAGACACAGTTATTAGGGAAGTAAAAGAGGAAACTGGAATTGAAATCGAAATTATCAAGTTTTGCGGTGTTTCACAAGAAATAAAAAAATAGTGTTTGTAATATGTGGTGGTTAGGAATTCCTATTGGCGGTAAATTACAAACGAGCTGTGAAAGTTTAGAGGTCGGTTTTTGATGTTAAAGAGGCATTGTTATTAATAGAAAATGAAGATTTTAAACATGAATTATTACATTGCTTAAACTATGGAGCAGAATCTTTTTATATTTCTTTTTAAATTATGAGATAAGCCACGATTTCTTTAATCGTGGCTTATTAATGTACAATCAATTCACAATTAGTGAAGTTGTGTTAATACATAATCATAAATTTCATCGGAAGATTTATTAAGAGCTATGGAAAACTCTGAAAAGATAGTATCTTGTAAAGATTGCAGTAATTTTTCTTCTTGGTTAGGGAATTTTTTTTCAATCGCACTATATTCGAGCTTTTTTCGTAACAATGTGTTTAAAAGATTTGCTTGTTTTTGGCGATTACCGGATTTAATTATTTCTAGATGAAATCTCAATCGATGGGTGCTTTGTTCAATCCATTCCACGCCAGGTGATGTGAATGAATGTAAAATATTGAGTGCTTCTTCTTTTTTAATAATGTTTCTAAGCTGTTTTTTTGAATTGTCAATAGGGGTACGAATGACTAATTGTGGTTCATTTAGTGGTTGTAAAACGTAATATGTTTTTGTAATGTCGTTAAAGGTTTGTTCACAAATATCTTCAATAGAACAAAGTCCATGTGATGAATAAATGACTACATCGCCAACATTGTACATGTATATTCCCTCCAACAAACTATATTGTCAACTTAGTTGACTAAATTTATTGTAAGCAATTAAAAGGTTTTTGTCAACTTAGTTGACGATTGCTGCTGTTTTTTGTATATTAATAACGAAAAATAGGAAATGAAGGTGAACTAGTTGAAGGACGAATTGCAGAATCGAGATGTCATTGATTTGTTGAGCGAACGTCACGAACTACTTCGAAGACTTGCTGAAGAGAAGTGGAATAAGCATAACGATATTTATATATCAAATTCGGAATGGTATATTTTAGGTATAATTTATAAAAAACAACTTACGATTTCAGATGTAGCTAAAAATGTTAAATTTTCAAGACAAGCAACTCATAAAATAATAAAGAGTTTGGAAGTTAAAGGGTTGGTGACAGTTACGAGCGTCGAACATAGTAAAAAACATAAAGCTATTCGTATGACTGAATTTGGTGAAGATTGCTTTGAAAAAAATCAATATTGTAAAGCAGAAATAGAAAAACAACTGGTCAATACAATTGGAGAAGATCAGGTCATCCGATTAAAAAATATATTAAAGCTTAATTGGGATATGGAGCAGCTGGAAGCGTAAGTAGTCGCTGTTTAGGTATGGAAAATGTTTGGAACACAGCTTATAACATGAAAAGGTAGGGTACTGTCTTAAGCCACTTTCGTTCTACTAGAAAGTGGCTTTTTTAATCGTTACTTTACCTTTTCACGTTCTATAAATATAGCGCTATTTTCGTTTGCTAAATTGTAAATAGCACTTTTTTCCTCTGGACCAAAACCAAATTGTCCGTTTTCTTCAATGACAAACTTTTCGTTATTTTTCGTTTGGAAATAATAAGTGCCTACTGTACCTGTTTCATACTCATAAATGACTTCCTTAATATCCTGCCATTCATATGTAGTTTTATGGAGATATTCTTTGAAAACAATTTGTGTATTCTGTATAGCGATATAACTTAAAAGAGAAAAATAGCCTAAAACCAGACCGCTCACGATTGTTATAATCGTAATCAAATAGGTGTATTTATTTCTTTTGAAACCAAGTATGATCAACGTTAAAATAATTAGTGTAATTGCTAGGAAAAGCATAGTGAAGTTGCTTATTGGAGTGATCAGCACGATATTATCTCTACTAAAATAAAATGTTTGGGAAATCGTAAACGGCAACATGAAAACAATGATGGGTGATAGTAAAAGCAACGCTATCGCAAAAATAAAAAGCTTCCCATTAGGTGATAATTCGTTTAACATAAAACTTCCCCCCTTTTAATAGAGTGAATATTCTGTATTTTAATCAGTGTAACATATTTACAAAATTGGAGTACATGCATATCTTATGTTTGAGAGTGAGAAGTAACCGAAAAATTCTGAATTAATACTTCTATATACGGAAAAGCCGTTATAATAGTGATATAGAGGTGAAGATGATGAAAAAAGATAGAGGAAAAGTTTGGTTAGGTGTTGCAGGGGTAACTGTAAATGAGTTAGGACAATGGCTAGTTGTCAAAAAGGCATATAGCGGATTAAAGGGAAGATGGTCATTGCCAGCTGGTTTTGTCAATGCTGGTGAAACAGTAGATGAAGCTGTTGTTCGCGAATTAAAGGAAGAAACGGGTATTGATTGCTACGTATCAGGTTTAATTGGTTTTCGAACGGGTGTGATTCGTGGTGACATTAGTGATAATATGGCGATATTTTATTGTCGGATGAAAGATGAGCAGCAGAAGATTTGCATTCAGGAGAATGAATTATTAGAAGCGCAGTGGATGTATCCTAAAGAGCTCGCACAGGATCAAATGACATCAGTGATGTTAAAGGAAATGGCATCTAACCAATTTGAAAAGCACCAATTAGAGGGGATTGAAGGGATTAATCCAGGAGATGTCTTTGGTTATTCCTCATATAAATTGTTCTTTAAAAAATAAAATGACAGAGGAGGGGACCTCTGATGGAGCTATTTTTGTTTATGTTAGAGCGAGTAGGGCTAATCATTGTGTTTGCCTTTTTAATGTCAAGATGGCGCCTCTTTCGGGGAGTGCTCTTTCAGGATCAAGGGGTTAAGGAAAAAGTTTGGCTTATTATTATTTTTAGTGCTTTAAGTATAGTTAGCAGCTATACAGGGATAAAAATTGAAAGTGGGTCTATTCATCCTTTAAATCAAATGATACATAGCACTATAAATGCAGAGGAGGCCATTGCGAATACGAGGCTAATTGGCGTAGCAATTGCCGGAATTTTCGGTGGGCCACTTGTAGGTGTTTGCGTAGGGATTATTGCAGGGATTCATCGTATTACCCTTGGCGGTTTTACAGCAGTTGCCTGTGGTGTTTCAACAATACTAGCAGGATTCATTACAGGTGGTTTAAGTAAGCAATTAAAAATACGTCAAACCTTCTCCTATAAAAAGGCTGTTATCATCGGAATTTGTGCAGAGACTTTACAAATGATTGTTATTTTATTAGTAGCAAAGCCATTTGAGCAAGCTTTGCAATTAGTTTCATTAATTGCGCTACCGATGATTTTTATGAATGCCTTTGGGATTTTAATATTTTTCATTATTATTAAAACTTTTATTGATGAGGAAGAGCGCACAAAAGCATTACAAACACACCAAGCCTTTTCTATTGCTCAACAAACAATAGACCATTTTCGTAAAGGGTTAAGTGAAGAATCCTGCCGAACAGTTGCGGAGATTATTAAAAGAGAGATTAAGGTTGATGCAGTCGCGATTACTGATACAAATGGAATCTTAGCACATGTAGGAGTAGGCGAGGATCATCATGTCATTCATCAAGAAATAATGACGGCTTTAACGAGACGGGTATTAGTAGAAGGACGCATTATTACAGCGACGTCCGCAAAAGAAATCAGTTGTCCACATGAAGATTGTCCGTTAAGTGCTGCGATTGTCTTACCTTTAAAAGTACAGCATAAAACGGTTGGTACCTTAAAGCTATATTTTATCAATGTTTCTTCGTTAACAGGGGCTAAAAAGGAACTTGCTGAGGGCCTCAGTCGACTATTTTCTTCGCAGCTTGAATATGCTGAAATTGAGCAGCAAAGAAAGCTATTAAAGGATGCCGAAATTAAAGCGCTACAAGCACAGGTACATCCTCATTTCTTTTTTAATAGTCTCAATACTATTTCAAGTTTGATCCGAACGGATGCTGATGGGGCTAGAGCATTATTGATAAAGCTTAGTACATTTTTCAGGAGTAATTTGCAGGGGGCTCGTCAAATGCTGATTCCGTTAAAAAATGAAATTGACCATGTGGAGGCTTATTTGTCGATTGAACAAACAAGGTTTCCGAATCGCTATGATGTGCAATTTCACTTGGATGAATCACTTTTTGACGTACAAATTCCCCCATTTACCTTACAGCCACTTGTTGAAAATGCCATTTATCATGCCTTTAAAAATCGTAAGGAAGGCAAAATTGACGTCAAGGTGCAACGAATCAATAATAAGCTATTGCTGTCAACAGAGGATAATGGCTGTGGGATGAGAAAAGAGCAGGTTAAGCAGCTTGGCAAAACGATCATGCAATCCGAGCAAGGAACGGGGACAGCTTTATGGAATATTTATCAGCGTATTCATGAAATTTATGGAACTGAGGCAGATTTTCACATTTCAAGTACATTGGATGTTGGCACGAAAATTATGATCCAGCTACCGTTAAAAGCCACAAGATGGGAGTAGAGAAATGTTAAATGTCTATATTGTAGATGATGAACCGTTAGCAAGGGATGAATTGCGATATTTATTGGAGCAAACAAAGTTAGTTCAGATCATCGGTGAATCGGAGGATTTGGAGGAAATACTGCTGGATCCACAGTTTGAGCAGATCGATTGTGTGTTTTTAGATATTCAGCTAGGCGTAAATAATGGCCTCGAATTGGCAAAACAGCTACAACAAAGCATACTTAAATCTGAAATTATTTTTGCTACTGCTTATGATGAGTATGCACTACAGGCATTCGAAGTGAACGCTTTTGATTATATTTTGAAACCGTTTGAGCAAGAGCGTGTGCAACGTGCAGTTGAGAAACTAGTGGCCAAAAGAAGAGCAACACAGACTAAAACGATGGAAAAATTAAAGCATTTACAATTGGACAAGCTTGATAAATTAACAGTTTATGTGAATGATCGAATTTTACTTATAAAAATACAGGAAATTTTATATTGTACATCTGAAGATAGTAAGACGATTGTTGTCACTGAGAAAGGGAGATATTTTGCTTCAGAGTCGTTAGCCGTTTTGGAGAAAAAGCTCACTTTAAAAGGTTTTGTGCGTGTCCATCGGGCATTTATCGTCAATTTAGAACATATTGTAGAGCTGGAGCCTTGGAGTAGCTCTAAATACAATTTGATTTTGCATAATAGACATTCGATACCTGTCAGCAGGCTTTATATGAAAGATGTGCGCAAGATCTTTCAGCTATCAAAATAACTGCATTTCAACAGTAGAAAACACCCTTTCAACTTGAAATTCTGACATTTTGGTGAATTTTACGAATAATCGTTTAATTCATTTGCTATGATGTGGAAAACGTAAAAGGAGTGATAACATGAATGCTATTACAATTGTAATAGGTTCCATTTGTGTACTGATGATTAGCTATCGTTTGTATGGCATATTTTTCACAAAGAAGGTACTTAAGATAAAAGATGATACGCCCACCCCAGCACACGCTATGGAGGATGGTAAAGACTATGTTCCGACGAATAAATGGGTAACATTTGGGCATCATTTTGCAGCGATTGCAGCAGCTGGACCGTTAGTCGGACCTATTTTAGCTGCACAATTTGGGTATTTGCCAGGGCTCCTTTGGTTGTTAATTGGTGCAGTAATCGGTGGTGCTGTACATGATGCAGTTGTGTTATTCGCTTCTATGCGTCATGGTGGGAAGTCGTTATCAGAGGTAATGAAGAAGGAATTAGGTCCTGTTGCAGGATTCTGTACAGGCCTTGCAATGCTTTTCATTATTACAATTACAATGGCCGGGCTATCGATGGTTGTCCTTGGTGCGTTGGAACGAAATCCATGGGGAACTTTTGCGGTAGGGATCACTGTTCCGATAGCGATGCTTGTTGGTATTGCCTATCGTAAAACTGGGAATTTACTTGTTACATCGACAGTTGGCTTTATTTTGTTGATGATCGGTGTGTTTATTGGACCGATGATTCAAGGGACAGCATTTGGTGATTTTTTAACGTTTGACCGTAACACTTTAGCTATTATTCTACCTATCTATGCATTCTTTGCGGCAGCTTTACCTGTTTGGCTCTTATTAGCGCCGCGTGATTATTTAAGTAGTTTCATGAAAATTGGCGTATTTATTGCGTTAATCATCGGGGTCTTTTTCGTTAACCCAATCATTCAATTCCCACCAATTACAGAATTTATTCATGGTGGTGGCCCAGTGATTGCTGGTCCAGTATGGCCATTCGTGTCCATCACAATTGCCTGTGGGGCTATATCTGGCTTCCATGCTTTTGTAGGATCTGGGACAACTCCGAAAATGATTGATCGTTGGGAAGATATTCGCGTAGTTGGTTTTGGTGCCATGCTCGTAGAATCTTTAGTAGGGGTAATGGCTTTAATTGCAGCAACGGCCCTTCATCCTGCAGATTATTTTGCGATTAATTCAGCCCCAGCAGTCTTTGCTACATTAGGAATGGAGCCGGTTCATTTACATGCATTAGCCGAAAGTATTGGGATGGATTTAGAAGGGCGTACAGGTGGAGCTGTAACGCTAGCAGTTGGAATGACTGATATTTTCACGGGGATTCCTTGGTTTGCTGAACTGTCTTCTTATTTCTATCAATTCGTTATCATGTTTGAAGCGGTCTTTATTTTAACGGCTATTGATGCTGGGACACGTGTAGCGCGCTATTTAATTCAAGATTTTGGTGGCAATGTATACAAGCCGTTGAAGCGTACAAATTGGCTTCCAGGTACAATCTTTGCAAGTGCACTTGCATGCTTGATGTGGGGCTATTTATTGTATTCAGGAGATATCAGTTCGATTTGGGTATTATTTGGCGTTTCGAATCAGTTAATGGCGACAATCGGTTTAGTATGTGGTGTAACAATAGTATTAAGAGTTGCAGATAAGCGAATCTACGCCTTAACATGCTTTATCCCATTAGCATATTTATATGTCACAGTAAATGCAGCAGGCTTTTGGATGATTAAAAATGTTTATTGGAATACAGCGGCTGCTGGCTACAATGTGTTAAATGGTGTATTGTCTGTCATTATGTTAGTTTTAGGCTTAATAATCGTCATAACGGCCTTTAAAAAATGGGCAGAGCTTTGGAAGTCACCAAAGTTTTTATTATCACAAACAGCTTCATAATGAAAAGCGAGAAACTATTGAAAATTGGTCGATACTAGTTTTCAATAGTTTTTTATTTCCTAAATATTACACAAAGGTGTTATCACAGAACGTGATGTTTTTAGCCTTCGTTCCTTTAACATGCATGCCTCACTTTCCCGTGGCAGACGATTCCACTACATAAAACAATTACTTCTGTCGCTACATTTCATTTACGCCTTGTCGCAAAATACGTTTCGCAGGATCCGTTCACTCCATGGGATATTCTTTGTTCCTTTATATAAATTTCTCTAATAAAAAGGCTTATCACCAAAAGTTTGAGGTGACTAACGTTTGCTATGTATATAAGTTGATTTCCGTTCCGACTGGGCGACTCCTTGGGGATTTGCGTCACAGATGAGACCCTGGAGCGAGCAGCGCGAGTGAAGCGGCTCATCGGACGCCCCCAGGAAAGCACCCAGTCGGAACGGAAATCAACCACACGCTATGGTGATAAGCTTCCGTCTGTAATGGAATATACTTAATGTTTGTCCTAAATATGACGAACAAGCGAAATCAAGGATATGCTCATTGAAAGCGTTGTAGTAATCATGTAAACTAATGAGAGGAAAACGGAGGTTATACATACATGGATGGTCCAGTTTCATTAGTACAGTTAATCATTTCAATTGTGTTATTTTTCGTCATGTTCTTTGGTATCGGATTTTTATTGAATATGCTTCTGCGAATGACATGGTTAATGGCGATAGTGTATCCAATTGTTGTTATCTTTATTGTCGATGATGTAAGCTTTTTTGATTATATTTTCAAGCCAGGTTCCGCATTCCCAGCACTTTTAGATAAGTTACAAGCGCTGCAATTTGTAGATATTGCAATCTTATCGGGTGGCTTTGCCGGTTCAATTGTTGCGGGAATTGTCATGATTTATTTACGTAAAAGTGGATATCGAATGTTTTAACTTCTTTCAGCGGATGTCCAAACATCTGCTGATTTTTTTATGCATGTTTCCGATAAATTTTGAAAAGTTTCCGATAAATCACAAAAGTGTTCCGATAAATAAAAAACACAGCCTCAACATGAGGATGTGTCTATATTTCACAAAATAAATTGGTATGTGATGATGGCGATAAAAATTCCAGTAAATGCCCCAAAAAATACCTCGCTCCGTTTATGGCCTAGCAACGTTTTTAGCTCTTCCATTTTTTCTTGCCCATCCATTTGTGGCCATTTTTTTAAATCATGAAGTAATGTTTGAAAGTCCTTACGCAGTTGATTTAATACGGCTGCATGTTGACCTGCCTGATAGCGTACTCCACTCGCATCATACATGACGATAAATGAAAACATAGCGGCTACGGCAAAAATTGGGGAATCTAATCCTGTTTCATAGGCAATAGAGGTTGTTAGTCCTGTTACGGAAGCGGAGTGTGAACTCGGCATACCCCCGGTGGAAGTAAATAATCCCCAGTTAATCTTTTTTGTCATTAAAAAATGAATAGGGATTTTTACAAATTGTGCAAAAAGAACTGCAAAAAGGGCAACGAGTAAAGGGGTATTTTGAAGTAAACTCATAATCATCACAACCTTCACTTATAATTGCTTTTATTATAACATTCATTATTTTCTAAAAGCCAAATATTACGCGTTTTCTGAAACTTAGGTATAATAGAAAATTGAATGGAGGAATTTACATGCATATTGTAAAAGAAGCAAAAACATTTGAAATGATTTCTACTGAAGTGTTAGTAGTGGGAGTCACTAAACATCGTGAGCAAATGCAGGATTGGGCAAGCTTTTCATCATTTTACGGAGAATCCCTTGATGCGTGGATTGGTACAGGGGATGTATCTACTGAGCTAAAAAATATGACGAAATTGCCATTCTTGAAGGAACACGCAAGTCTTAAACGCATTTTATTTGTTGGTTTAGATGAACGTAAAAATTTAACAGAAGGCGATGTTCGTGCAGTATTTGGATTGCTTGGCAAGGAACTAAGAGCGTTAAAGGTTAAAGAATATTCAATTTGGCTTGAATCGTTTACGACAGAGTCGATTACAGTAACAGATGTTGCATTTTTAGCTGGTGAAGGAACAAGTCTTGGTTATTATTCAATTCCTCATTACAAAACAACATCAAATGAAGTAGATAAACGTATTGACGCTGTTCACCTTGTGACTACTGCTAATGATTTAGATGAAGTGGTGGCAAGCTTTGAGGTTGGCGCTATTTATGCAAATGCAGTAAATGAAGCGCGTAGCTTAATTAATTTACCACCAAACTTACTAACATCAACAGACTTAGCCAATTACGCAGAGTCCCTTGCTGTAGAGTACGATTTTGAAGTGGAAATTTTAGATAAAGCACAATTAGAGGAGCTTGGTATGGGTGGTATTTTATGTGTCAATCAAGGCTCCCATGAAGAACCTCGTTTAATCACATTAAAATATAAAGCGACTGAAGATTTTGATGATCCAATTGGCCTTGTCGGCAAAGGGGTTACGTATGATACAGGTGGTTATTCCTTAAAGCCAAAAGATGCAATGGTAGGCATGAAGGGTGATATGGGCGGTGCGGCAGCAGTGCTAGGTGCCATGAAAATTATCGGTGAAATACGTCCTAATAAAAATGTAGTAGCAGTTATTGGTTCTACCGATAATATGGTATCTGGCACAGCATTTAAGCCGGATGATGTTATTACGACATATAGTGGTAAGTCGGTAGAAGTTTTAAATACCGATGCAGAAGGACGTTTAGTATTAGCAGACGCTACTACATATGCTAAACAACAAGGAGCTACTTCCCTAATCGATGTTGCAACGTTAACAGGTGGAGTGATTACAGCACTTGGTATGGATAAAACAGGTGCACTTTCTAATGACGATGAATTCTTTGCTGCTTTTATGGAAGCTGCACAGGAGACTGATGAATTTGTGTGGCGCATGCCGTTAACAGAAAATGATAAAAAACGAATTCGTAAATCAGACGTCGCCGATTTAAATAACTCTCCTGGTCGTGATGGACATATGATCTTTGGTGGAGGCTTCGTTGGGGAGTTCGTTGGTGACACACCATGGATTCACCTAGATATAGCAGGAACGTCAGATGCGATTGCTGTTCATGACTTAGGCCCAAAAGGTGGCACAGGTGTAATGGTACGTACACTAGCAAATTTTGTGCAACGTTTAGGAGAAGAAAAATAGAGTAGGCAATAGACATGTGATAAATGCATCCTCCTACATAAGATAGAATAAAAAAAGGGAGGAAGCTTATGACATTCTTCGGAGGTTTTCCAGGAGGCTTTGGGCCAGTCGGTGGGCCGTTTTTCCGACCATTTCCGCCGTTTTTCGGACCGCCGTTTTTCGGACCACCATTTTTCGGACCACCATTTTTCGGACCGCCGTTTTTCGGACCACCGTTCTTCAGACCACCGTTTTTCAGACCGGGTCCACCATTTAGAGGTCCTCGTAGATTTTAATTCAAACAAGATAGATCTCAAAAAAACCAGATGTCAGCAAGTGACACCTGGTTTTTCTTTAATAGGTTAAAGTAAATAAAAATCATTATCTAGGCACAAAATAAACTGTTGACAGAATATACTATATTGTATATTATTCTTATTATATTACTAAGAATTAAATGCGTAGCTGACTAGCAAACTAGAGGCTCAAATTATTCACAGACATTGCTCTGCCTATGAATGATTTGAGTCTTTTTTTCTATCTGACAAGAGGGAGTGAAATCAAGTGGGAAAAGTTTTTATAGTGGGTGCTGGTCCTGGCGATGTGGATCTTATCACGGTAAAAGGATTGCGGTGTATCGAATGTGCAGATGTCATCCTGTATGACAGACTTATCAATAAGAATCTACTATCCTATGCTAAAAGAGAGGCTAAGCTCATCTTTTGCGGTAAGCTACCTCAGCAGCACGCCATGATTCAAGAGCAAATTAATCAATCACTTGTCAGCTATGCGCAGCAAGGATTGATTGTGACGAGATTAAAGGGAGGCGACCCATTCGTGTTTGGAAGGGGGGCTGAGGAAGCGGAGGTGCTAGCTCAGCATAATATTCCATTTGAAATTGTGCCTGGCATTACTTCAGGGATAGCAGCGCCTGCTTATGCAGGAATTCCTGTTACACATCGTGACTTAAGCTCAAGTTTTGCTATGGTCACTGGGCATATGAGAGAGGGCAAGGATGATACCATTCGATGGGAAAGTCTAGCAAAAGGGATTGATACGATTGCTATTTATATGGGGGTTGGTAACCTTCCCTATATCCGTCAGCAACTGCTTAAGTATGGGCGTGATAAAGAAACACCAATAGCGCTCATCCATTGGGGTACATTTTCTCAACAAAAAACAGTTACAGGTACTTTAGCTAATATTGAAGAACTAGTGCAGCGAGAAAATATTCAAAATCCAAGCATAATTGTAGTAGGAAAAGTTGTGACTTTGAGGGAAACAATTCAATGGTTCGAGCAAAACATTCCACAGCCACAGTTAACAGAAATTTCTGTGTAAGGATGTGGATTCATGCAAGCCATTTTATATATCGCTCATGGAAGTAGAGTAAAGGCAGGAGTAGAGCAAGCCGTAACCTTTCTAAAGAGCGTACAACAGGAGATTGAAATACCGATTCAAGAAATTAGTTTTTTAGAACTCGCGACGCCAACAATTGCTGAAGGTATAGCAAGCTGTATTAACCAAGGGGCTACAGCTATAGCCATCGTGCCTATTTTATTGCTAGCTGCTCAGCATGCAAAGCATGATATTCCAAGTGAGATTGATCAAGCAAAAAAACAGCACCCACAAGTGCGATTTACATACGGTGAACCACTTGGTGTCCATGAACTATTAATAGATACACTACAGACTAGAATTTTAGAGGCAAGGATAACTTTTAGAAATGCAAGTGTTTTACTTATAGGTCGTGGAAGTAGTGATCCTGAAGTAAAGAGTGATTTAGCCAAAATTGCGGCAAGATTACGTGATAAATATGCTTATGAAGCTGTAGACACATGTTTTTTATATGGAATGGGTCCTACGTTTGAAGAGTGGCTACAGCAAGAGAAGAATAGGACCAATCAAGTATTTATAGTGCCGTATTTGTTGTTTACAGGGATTTTGCGTCAACGTATAACAAGGCGATTACAAGATTATGAGAATAAGAACGTTATGTTATGTGAAAGTTTAGGCTATGACGACAATGTAAGGAAAGTTTTAGTGGAACGTATTTATCAATTATTAAGATTTACTAAGGAAGGTGTTTTGTAATGATAGATAAAAGGACTGAAAATGTAAATCTAGCATTAGATAATGTTCGCCAAATTTTAAATACTGTGAACCACGGATCAATTACATTGATTGTGCAAAATTCCTATGTGGTCCAAATTGAAAAGAAGGAAAAAATACGACTTCGATAACGTTTTTCAGCAATTGTTTTAGTCAGACAAATTAGCAAGAGTAGAAAATGATACGAATACGTGAGGTGGCATGATTGAAACTGCAAGTAGTAAATAGTCCATTTAATGAGGAGCAGGTAAAGCTGTTAAATGAGCTGCTTCCTAAACTAACAGGAGAACAGAGGGTGTGGTTAAACGGCTATTTAAGTGCACCACTAGCAACTATTAATTCTGTTGTCGAAGAAGCAACGCCGATAGTAAAAACAAGCACTAAGACAGTGACGATTTTATATGGTTCACAAACAGGTAATAGCCAGGGATTAGCTGAAAAATATGCCTCAGCCTTGAAAGACAACGATATGGACGTAACGATTTCGTCGTTAGCAACGTTTAAACCAAATAATTTAAAAAAGGTAACAAATCTTTTACTCATTGTTAGTACACACGGGGAAGGGGATCCACCTGATCAAGCGATACAGTTCTACGGATTTTTGCATAGCAAGCGTGCTCCTAAGTTAGAGCATCTTCATTATTCGGTTCTAGCCTTAGGAGATAGCTCCTATGAATTTTTCTGTAAAACTGGAAAGGATTTTGATGAGCAATTTGCAAAATTAGGAGCAAGTCAAATCGTTTCTCGCACAGATTGTGATGTTGATTATGATGACACTGCAGCACAATGGTTCTCTGTTGTTCAGCAGGAGTTGTTGCAACAGACCGATATAGCTGCTACATCGACTACACAAAATCAGATAGCACAAGGAGACACTACATATTCTCGTAAAAATCCGTTTTATGCAGAAGTACTTGAAAACATTAATTTAAACGGCCACGGATCAAACAAAGAAACACGCCATATTGAATTATCCATTGAAGGTGCAAGTTTCCATTTCGAACCAGGAGATAGTATCGGTATTCAACCAGATAATGATGAAAAGCTAGTAGATGCTTTAATCACAGCGTTACAGTTTGATCCACAAACTGATGTAAACGTCTTCGAAGAAACGCTACCATTAAAGGATGCATTACAAAAAAAGCTAGAAATTACAGTACTGTCTAAGCCATTGTTACAAAAAATTGGTGCCTATACGGTCCATCAGGAATTGACAAAGCTATTTGAAGACTCTAATTCCTGGAAGGACTATGCAAAAGGAAGAGATTTACTTGACGTTGTGCAAGACTTTGCACCATTTATATGGGATGCGCAGCAATTTGTAGATTTACTACGTAAAATTCCAGCACGTCTATATTCCATTGCTAGTAGTCAAAAGGCAAATAGTGAAGAAGTACATTTAACAATTGGGAAAGTAAGCTATGAGACGAATGGACGACAACGTCTTGGTGTTTGCTCCGGAAGTTTAGCAGAGCGTATTCAAATTGGAGATACATTACCGATATATGTTCATAAAAATCCGAACTTTAGATTGTCAGAGCATGAGGATATACCAATTATTATGATTGGTGCTGGTACAGGTGTCGCACCATATCGTGCATTTTTGGAGGAGCGTGAGGAATTAGGCGTTATAGGGAAAACGTGGCTAATTTTTGGTGATCAACATTTTGTCACAGACTTTCTTTATCAAACGGATTGGCAGCGGTGGCTCGCTTCAGGCACGCTAAGTCAAATGCATGTCGCCTTCTCACGTGATACAGATAGAAAAATATATGTTCAACATAAAATTGAGGAAAATGCTGCCGCCTTTTATGAATGGCTAGAGCAAGGAGCTGTCATTTACGTCTGTGGCGATAAAAAATCGATGGCTGCTGATGTTGATGCAACAATACTTCGCGTTATTGAACAACAGGGACAAAAAACGCCAGAGGAAGCGAAAGCCTTTGTCCAAGAGCTAAAACAGCAGAAACGCTATCAACGTGACGTCTATTAACTTCTTTCAGCAAATGTCTTATGTAGCGAAAGCAAAGCGTCAGGTACAGAAGTCTCCTACCTCTATAGGTGAAGGGATGAATGCAGTTTTAAGTCACTTTTCAGAGGGTGTCCAAACATCGGCTGAAAGAAGTTAAAAGCCTCTGGCGGATGTCACGGAATCGGAAAGGAATTCACATAGGATGTTAGCCTAAAATCATCGCATCCATGCGATAACGGCTAACTGACCTGCATCCTGCAGGCCTAAGCACAAAGCCGATTCCGGACGCAATTATGCCGAGGCATAATTGAATAAAGGAGCGATAACAAATGACAGGAAAAATTATTCTACCTCCACAACCAGGGAAGCCTAGTGATGTAGAACGTATTAAAACCGACAGTAATTATCTACGCGGAACATTAGAGCGTACGATGAATAATCCATTAAGCTCAGGTATTCCAGAGGATGATAATCGTCTAATGAAGTTCCATGGTAGTTATTTACAAGACGACCGCGATCTTCGTAATGAACGCCAGCGTCAAAAGCTTGAGCCTGCCTATCAATTTATGGTGCGCGTACGTACACCGGGCGGAGCAGCTACTCCAGCACAATGGCTAGTAATGGATGACATGGCGAGAAAGTATGGTAACGGCTCCTTAAAATTAACGACACGGCAGGCATTCCAAGTGCATGGCATTTTAAAATGGAATGTTAAAAAATATATGCAGGAAATTAATGAGGTGTTATTAGATTCTCTTGCAGCCTGCGGAGATGTCAATCGTAATGTCATGTGTAATGTGAATCCAAACCAATCCGCATTACATGAGGAAATCTATAATTGGTCTGCCAAATTAAGTGAGCACTTACTACCTAGAACACGAGCTTACCATGAACTATGGCTAGATGGTGAAAAGGTAGTTGATAGTCAGGATGAAGAAGTTGAACCTATATACGGTGCGCAATATTTACCTCGTAAATTTAAAATTGGTATTGCGGTTCCGCCAAGTAATGATGTGGACGTATTCTCACAAGATATAGGTTTAATAGCAATTGTTGAGGAGGATAAGCTAGTAGGCTTTAACGTAGCCGTTGGTGGAGGAATGGGCATGACACATGGCGATCATGAAACATACCCACAGCTTGCTCGCATAATTGGCTTTATCACACCTGATAAACTACTGGAAACAGCGGAGAAAATTATTACGATTCAGCGCGATTATGGGAATCGTTCGGTTCGTAAAAATGCACGTTTTAAATATACAATCGATGCAAGAGGGCTTGAATGGTTTAACGAAGAACTAACTCGTCGTCTAGGTTGGAATATCCAAGAAGTTCGTCCATTTACTTTTAATCGCACGGGTGATGAGTTTGGCTGGATTAAAGGTGCAGAAGGTCAATGGCATTATACATTATTTATTCAAAATGGACGTATTAAGGACTTTGAAAATTATGAGCTTCTAACGGGATTACGTGAAATTGCGAAGGTGCATACGGGTGATTTCCGCTTAACGCCAAACCAAAATTTAATGATTAGTAATGTAACGCCGCAAAAGAAGAAAAAAATTGCTGCTATTATCGAGCAATATAACCTTACAGATGGAGCGCACTATTCTGCATTGCGCCGAAATTCGATTGCTTGTGTATCGTTACCAACATGTGGTTTAGCTATGGCAGAAGCCGAGCGTTACCTGCCTTCTCTTATTACAAAAATAGAAACAATTATTGATGAAGCGGGCTTAAATGATACAGAAATCGTTATTCGCATGTCAGGCTGTCCGAATGGTTGCTCGCGTGCAGCAATGGCTGAGATTGGCTTTATCGGTAAAGGTCCAGGGAAATATAATATGTATTTAGGAGCAAGCTTTACTGGTAATCGTCTCAATAAAATCTATCGTGAAAATATAGGTGAGGATGAGATATTAGCGGAACTTCGTCCAATCCTACTCCACTATGCGAAGGAACGTCTAGATGGCGAACATTTCGGTGATTTTGTTATTCGTGCCGGTTATGTAACAGCTGTTCACGACGGACGAAATTTTCATCATAAATAAAATAAAAGCCTTGTAGCAAATTTCTTTGCTACAGGGCCTTTTTATATGGAAAAATCCTCGGGGATAAAGACTTTTAATTGCTTTGGTTTGATAAATACATGTTCACCAACCTTAAGCTGAAGATTAGTAAATTGTTCTTTAGTTAGTTCTGCCTCTAAAAATTCATCCATATCTTCACGACGTAGCTCAACCTGCACGATAGGTCCAAGCAAGTGGACATGGCTTACTTTGACAGGGACAGTGCCAGATACATTTGTTCTCTCAATATGAATATCATGGGGACGTACATAGCCTACTGCTTGATCCTCTGTATGTACCTGTACGTCAGGTACATCAATCGCAATTTCACCCTGCAGGAGCTTACCATTATGTAACCGTCCTTTAAAGAGATTCACATTACCTAAAAAATCATAAACAAAAGGGCTCTTTGGATTTGTGTATACGTCGTCTGGGCTACCAATTTGCTCTATCTTGCCGTTGTTCATCACGACAATTCGGTCTGCAACATCAAGTGCCTCTTCCTGATCGTGTGTGACAAAAATGCTTGTAATATGAAAATCGTCGTGAAGCTTTCGTAACCAACGACGCAATTCCTTGCGCACTTTAGCATCCAGTGCTCCAAAAGGTTCATCTAATAAAAGCACCTTGGGCTCCACGGCGAGAGCTCTAGCAAGTGCAACTCGCTGACGTTGCCCTCCTGAAAGCTGTGTTGGGTAACGATCAGAAAAATTTTCTAGTTTGACGAGTCTTAGAAGCTCCATCACTTTGTTCTTTATTTCTAATTTAGATGGTCTTGTTTTACGAGGGCGTACTTTAAGACCGTAAGCGACATTATCAAAAACTGTCATATGGCGAAAAAGCGCATAATGCTGGAACACAAAGCCTACATTGCGCTCCTTTGGATGGCGATCTATCATCGATTGACCGTCAAATAAAATCTCGCCAACATCTGACGTTTCAAGCCCAGCAATAACGCGTAATAAAGAAGTCTTGCCAGAACCAGATGGGCCGAGAAGGGCAACCAGTTCCCCTGATTGAATATGAAGAGAAACATCTTCTAAAGCTTGAAAGGAACCAAATTTTTTAGAAACATTATTAATTTGAATGCTCATGTTGACAATACCTCCTTTAAACAGATGATTTGGATTTCCAAGCAACAATATCTTTAACGATAAGTGTAATAATGGCGATCACGCTCATCAGTGAAGCAACGGCGAAGGCTGCTGCAAATTGGTACTCATTGTATAAAATTTCAATATGAAGGGGCATTGTATTTGTCATCCCTCTAATATGCCCTGATACAACAGAAACGGCACCAAATTCACCAATTGCCCGAGCATTACATAGTACAAGGCCATACAATAAGCCCCATTTGATATTTGGCAATGTCACATGCCAAAATGTTTTAAAACCATTGGCACCAAGTGAAATGGACGCCTCCTCCTCGGAAGAACCTTGTGTCTGCATAAGAGGAATGAGCTCCCTTGCAACAAAGGGCAACGTGACAAAGACAGTAGCGAGGACAATACCAGGTAGCGCAAAAACAATTTTAATGTCATGTTCAAATAGCCAATCCCCAAATAGTCCCTGTGAGCCAAATAACAAAATAAATACTAAACCTGCAATAACAGGAGATACTGCAAAAGGAAGATCGACAATCGTAAGTAATAGATTTTTCCCTTTAAAGTGGAACTTTGTTAAAGCCCAAGCAGCCATAACTCCAAAGATTGCGTTTATTGGTACTGCAATCGCGACGACAGTTAAGGTTAACTTAATAGCCGCCAATGCATCTGGATGTGTGATAGCTGCTACATATACGTCTACTCCTTTTTGAAAGGCAGTGGCAAAAATTGATACTAGCGGAAGCACGATGAAAAATGCTAAAAAAGCTAGCGCAATAAATATAAGCGTATATCGGACAAAACGTGGCTCTTGTAAGGCAGCAGACTTTGTCACTGCATTATTTTTTTCAGAAACAACTTGCTGAATAAATGTAGACTGTTCCATAAATACCTCCTAATGTACAAAGCGACGATTTGCCAACCATTGTATTAAATTAATGCTAAATAATAGGATGAAGGACGTGACAAGCATGATCACTGCAATAGCAGTTGCACCAGCGTAGTCATATTGTTCGAGCTTTGTCATAATAATTAAAGGTGTAATTTCAGTCTTCATCGGCATATTCCCGGCGATAAAAACAACAGAACCATACTCTCCTAGTGCACGTGCAAATGCTAATGAAAAACCTGTTAAAATGGCAGGAGCAAGCTCTGGAAAAATCACTTTACGAAAGGTTTGTAGACGAGTTGCTCCAAGGCTTGCAGAGGCTTCCTCAACCTCAGCACTAATATTTTGTAAGACAGGCTGCACAGTACGAACGACAAATGGTAGCCCGATAAATGTAAGGGTAATGATAATGCCGAGTGGTGTAAAGGCAATTTTAAAATTGAAAAATTGACCAATCCAACCATTTGGAGCATAGAGTGACGTTAAGGCAATCCCTGCTACAGCAGTAGGTAAAGCAAATGGTAAATCGACAAGTCCATCGATGATTCGTTTAAAAGGAAAGCGGTAGCGTACAAGCACCCAAGCAATGGTTGTTCCAAAAATAACATTTAGTAAACCAGAAGTGAGTGCAGTACTGAAACTTACCTTATAGGAAGCGACAGCACGAGGAGCGGTCACAATATTAACAAACTCTGTCCAGCTTAGAGACATTGTATGAATAAAAATCATCGATAGCGGCAATAGAACTAGCAAGCTAACATATAACATGGTGTAGCCAAGAGAAAGGTGGAAACCTGGAATAATGCGGCGTGTCTTTTTATTAACAGTTAAACTTCTCATGCCATGCCTCCTTATTGAGGTACATAAATTTCATCGAATGTACCATCATCTTTAAAATGCTTCGCTTGTGCTTCTGCCCAACCACCGAAATCATCGATTGAAACGAGTTCAAGTTTTGGGAATTGCTCTTGATATTTTGCTAGAATTTTTTCATTTCGTGGTCTATAGAAATTTTTCGCAGCAATTTCTTGACCACTGTCACTATATAAATGCTTTAAATAAGCCTCTGCTACTTTGCGTGTATCTTTTTTATCAACAATTTTGTCAACAATTGCCACAGGTGGTTCAGCTAAAATACTTAAAGAGGGTGTAATGATATCAAATTCGTCACCCAATTCTTTGAGCGTTAAATAGGCTTCGTTTTCCCATGCAATTAAGACGTCACCAATTTTACGTTCAACAAATGTTGTTGTAGCACCGCGTGCACCAGAATCCAGTACCTCTACATTGCTATATAGAGCTTTCATAAATTCTTTTATTTTTGCCTCATCGTTTTTATATAATTTCCCTGCATAAGCCCAAGCGGCTAAATAATTCCAACGTGCACCACCAGATGTTTTAGGATTTGGTGTGATGACGGATACATCGTCTTTAATTAAATCATTCCAGTCTTTAATACCCTTTGGATTGCCCTTGCGTACTAAAAAGACAATCGTCGATGTATAAGGTGTAGAGTTGTTTTCAAATTCTGTTTGCCAATCCTTATTTAATAGGCCTCGAGCTTGTGCAATCTCATCAATATCGTAGGCTAGTGCTAGTGTCACAACATCTGCCTCTAGACCATCAATTACAGCTCGACCCTGTTTACCAGAGCCCCCATGTGATTGTTTTATAGTTAAATCCTGACCGGTTTCATCCTTCCATTTTTTTATAAAATCTTTGTTGAATTCATCGTAAAGTTCACGTGTTGGATCATAGGATACGTTTAATAGTTCCACAGATTTTTTGGTATCCTGAGCACCTGTATCTTTTTCAGAAGAACTGCTACCACAACCTGTTAATGTCAGTGTTAATGCAGATATAAGTGCTAACGATTGGAAAAGATGTTTCCTTTTTTTCATAAAATATCGCTCCTTTTTTTGTCTAGAGAATACAAAAGGCCACCTACCAGTACGATTTATAATCGTCATAAGTAGATGGCCTTCAGATCCTCTGATCAGCATTTTATCTTCATTCAGCAAACATTTTTTTATTAAAGCGCAACGGTAATTGCAGCAGAATCCCACCTGTTCCTTTTCAAAGGGTGTTCAAACACCTGCTGAATGAAGATATAGCCTCCGGACGCAATTACGCCAAGGTGAAATTGATTGGTTTGGTTCAAAGCTTAGTTATACATTAAACATATATTTCCTATTAGTCAACAAGGAATTAAGAAAATATTGCTTTTGACTATCATCATATGCAAGAATACAGTATAAAAACTTGGGCTCATTGAAATAAATTTTTTGTAAAAAGCCTAGTTGACTACTAGGTGTACTTTAGTATATATTTGGTAATAAGAAAAAATGATTGTAGAACGAGGTAGCCAATACTAGTGAACAATCATTACATAAGCTGGCTAGTCAAACTAGAGGCGTTTTAACAAAGGCATGTTTGTATATGTCTTTCGTTAGAGCGCCTTTTTTCGTTACGAGGGGGATTATATGTTAACATATGCAACTTGGCATGAGCCAACATTGAATTTTCAGGTAGATGAAACTTATAAGGCAGCACTGGAGGTTTTACAGTGGAGTTATGCTGAATATGGCGAGGATATCGTCTATGCATGTAGCTTTGGGATTGAGGGAATTGTCTTGATTGACCTTATTTCAAAGGTGAAGCCCGATGCTATGATTATCTTTTTAGATACAGATGTTCATTTTAAGGAAACATATGAAACGATTGATAAAGTAAAAGAAAAATATCCGCAGCTTAACATTATTATGCAAAAACCAGCACTTTCACTCGAACAACAAGCAACTGAATTTGGTGATGAATTATGGAAGTCTAATCCAAATAAATGCTGTGAAATTCGCAAGATTGTGCCGTTACATGAAGCGTTAGCGGGCGCAAAGGCTTGGATTTCAGGCTTGCGTCGTGAACAATCACCAACCCGACAAAATATGAACTTTATCAATCCTGACGATAAATTTAAATCTATAAAAATTTGTCCACTCATTCATTGGACATGGAAGGATGTCTGGCGGTATGTTTCAAAGCATAATTTGCCGTACAATCCATTGCATGATAAAGGTTATCCAAGCATTGGCTGCGAGCATTGTACAAAACCAGCATTTACAATGGATGATTTACGTTCAGGCAGATGGCAGGGGTCTGGTAAAACTGAGTGTGGATTACATGAGTAAAGGAGTTTTGCCATGCTTGAATATGTAGCAATAGCGATTAGTTTATTTTTTGCGATGAATATTGGTGCTAGTGGAGCGGCAGCCTCAATGGGTGTCGCTTACGGAGCAGGTGCCATCAAAAAAGCTTGGCAAGCACTGCTCATTTGCTCAGTGGGTGTTTTTACAGGGGCAGTTCTTGGAGGTGGGGAGGTAGTAAAAACAATTAGCTCCGGTATAATGCCAAAGGAGTACATAACAGTAAAGATTGTCATAATTATTTTAATTTCTGCGACAAGCTCACTATTTATCGCTAATCTTTTAGGTATTCCATTATCGACGAGTGAAGTGACAGTCGGAGCAGTTGTAGGTGTAGGGATTGCCTATAAAGCGCTATATATTAAATCAGTGCTTGTCATCGCATCATTTTGGGTAATAGTGCCAATCATAGCGTTTGTCATTGCATTTGTCTTTGGGAAGTGGCTGTATAAATTACGAGTTAAGGGCTTGTTAAAAGATCATCCAATATTAACGATTCTCCTTGTGTTTGCTGGATTTTTCGAAGCCTTTTCAGCAGGGATGAATAACGTTGCAAATGCAGTTGGGCCTCTTGTTGGTGCAGGAATGATGAGTGTAACAACTGGAATATTGCTTGGTGGGGCATTTGTGGCGCTTGGCGCGATGCTACTAGGAAAACGAGTGCTTGAAACAAACGGTAAAAAAATTATGCGCTTTGAGAAGGCAGAAGGGATACTAATATCGAGTACAGGTGCACTCCTAGTCAGTATAAGCTCTATCTTTGGGCTTCCCGTGCCTTTAACACAAGTAACATCCTCTTCGATTATCGGAATGGGGGTGGCCAAAGACGGGAAACAAATTTTCCATAAGCATATTGTGAAAAAAATAATCCGTATTTGGATTGTCTCGCCAATCCTTTCTTTAGCCATCTCCTATTTTTTAGTACAGCTATTTTTAGAGAAAGATTTCTATGCCATCGTATTAATTGGCAGTATTATTGTTGGAACACTTGGTGTCATTAGCTTAATGCGAACAATGCGTGAAGAAGAGCGCTCAATATACGATGCGGGTGAAGGAATTTAAATACCCGGATTACTTTTGAGGGAAGGCCGATCAAATCAGAGGAGAACCTGATCACATTTTGAACCCAGTCTATCCAATCAATATGCAAATAAACTTAAATATAAAACAAAGTATTTCAATAAAAATAGGGGGAGATTTTGATGAGTTTACAACCACATGGTGGACTATTAGTGCAAGCCTTTAATCCAGAGAAGGATGTAACGCATATAAATAAAGTTATCGAGCTTGATGCCATTGCACTTAGTGATCTAGAGTTAATTGCTATCGGTGGTTACAGTCCGATTGAAGGTTTTTTAACGCAGGAAGATTATGAGTCAGTTGTTGAACATACACGTTTAGCGTCAGGCGTGGTGTGGAGTATTCCGATTACATTACCTGTTGCAACGGATGAAGCGGCAACATTGCAGCCGGGTGATGAGGCAAAATTAGTATACGGTGATGCTGTTTATGGCGCTATCGAAATTGTCGATATTTATGAGCCAAATAAACGGAAAGAGGCATTGTTAATATACGGCACGGAGGATTTACAGCATCCAGGTGTTAAAAAGTTGCATGAACGTCCAAGTATTTATGTGGGCGGAAAAATTACATTAGTAAAACGTCTAGAGCAAAAGTTCCCTGCCTATTCATTCGATCCGCTTGAAACCCGTCAGCTTTTTGCTGAAAAGGGTTGGAAAACAATTGTTGGCTTCCAAACACGGAATCCTGTGCATCGAGCACATGAATATATTCAAAAGGCTGCACTTGAAACAATTGATGGATTATTTTTAAATCCGCTAGTTGGGGAAACGAAGTCAGACGATGTTTCAGCTGCAATTCGCATGGAAAGTTACGAAGTTTTACTACAAAATTATTATCCTGAAAATCGCGTGCAATTAGGCGTGTTTCCAGCTGCAATGCGTTATGCAGGGCCAAAGGAAGCTATCTTCCATGCACTTGTACGAAAAAATTATGGCTGTACGCACTTTATTGTTGGGCGTGACCATGCAGGTGTTGGTGATTACTATGGCACATACGATGCACAAAAAATCTTTGAACAATTTACGGAAGATGAATTAGGAATTGTTCCATTAAAATTTGAGCATAGCTTCTATTGCAACATATGTGAGGGCATGGCAACGACGAAAACTTGTGCACATGATAGCTCAGCACATGTCATTTTATCGGGTACTAAGGTTCGTGAAATGTTACGTAATGGCGAAGTACCTCCAAGTACATTTAGTCGTAAAGAGGTTGTAGATGTACTAATTAAAGGAATGCGTAAGGAGGTTTTAAAGTGAGTTCAAACATCGTTTGGCACGAAGCGTCCATTACGAAAGAGGAGCGTCGTACACAAAACAAGCATCATAGCTTTATTTTATGGTTCACTGGATTATCAGCTTCAGGAAAATCTTCTGTGGCGAATGCCTTCGCACGCCGACTCTTTGAACGTGGCAATCAAGCATTTGTCTTAGATGGTGATAATGTTCGCCATGGCTTAAATAAGGATTTAGGATTTGATGAAGCTGGTCGAAAGGAAAATATACGACGTATTGGAGAGGTCTCTAAGCTTTTTGTGGAAAATGGCCAAATTGTTCTGACTGCCTTTATTTCACCTTACCGAGAAGATCGTCAAGTTGTCCGTGAGCTTGTGGAAGCAGGGGAATTTATAGAGGTCTATGTGAAGTGTTCAGTTGAAACGTGTGAGAAGCGTGATCCAAAAGGTCTTTATAAAAAAGCACGTAATGCGGAAATTCCTAACTTTACGGGTATTAGTGCTCCATATGAGGAACCAGAACATCCAGAAATAATTTTAGATACAGAACTCAATTCTATCGAAGAATGCGTAGACCTGCTCACAGACATATTAATTTCAAAAGGATATATTTAGGCTTATCAACCACACGTTATCGTGAGGAGCTTATATTTAATAAATTTGCTTTCATAAAGAATCTGCTTACTTTTGAGTGGCAGATTTTTTTTATGGAAAATTAATGTATTTTTATAGAAGGTTACCAAATGCTGTGAGATGATTAAATCATCAAATGTTATAGGAGATGAAAGAAATGAACATACATATTCAACTATTAACCGTGGATGGTGTAAACCAGAAATTACTAAATGAAATATTGGAACTTTGGAATAAAAATGCCATAGAAACTGTAGATTGTGAATTAGGGGAGAGTGAAAGGAAGGGAATTCAAGAACAGCTAGAACGATATATTGAATCAAAATATGGGGCCATTTATATAGCAACGAATGAAAATAA
This sequence comes from Lysinibacillus sp. NPDC093190, assembly GCF_050280425.1. Taxonomy (NCBI): domain Bacteria; kingdom Bacillati; phylum Bacillota; class Bacilli; order Caryophanales; family Bacillaceae; genus Lysinibacillus; species Lysinibacillus sp. NPDC093190. The sequence goes on from NZ_JBNNVG010000018.1 coordinate 73,940, forward strand.
TGAAATGATTGGTTTTGGAATGGCTTCGATCAAAGGGGATTTTATTTACGATATGAACTATGGTCAAATAGACGAAGTTTATGTAGTACCAGTATATAGAAGACAGAAGGTTGCTAAACGTCTAGTAGATGATTTAGTGAATTGGTTTAATGACGAGCATGATACTTCAGTAGTAAATGTTTATGTAGATTTAGAAAATGACTTAGCACTAAATTTTTGGGAAGGCATTGGTTTAGAAAAAGAATTTTTTATGCTATCAAACAATTAAAAAAGTGGCCAATGAAGTCTATTCATTGGCCACTTTTTTTGAAAAGTTATTTAATGCCTTGTTCCTTTTTCATCCGGTCAATTTCGGGTCCAAGCTCGTCGTGTATTGTGCCTTTCCAAGGTTTTACGCCAGCGATGTATGAGGAGCGAGTCATAATATGCCCACCAACAGGACCTGTGATGAACAGGAACAGTATACCGAGCAAAATGCGGGGATTAAAGTGATCTTCAATCAGCCAAAAGTGAAAGAATACGCCAATGAGTATGCACATGACACCGAGCGTTGCACTCTTTGAAGCAGCGTGCGCACGTGTGTACAAATCAGGTAAACGAACAAGACCAATGGCTGTCACGACTATAAATAGCACCCCTACAGAAATGAAAAAGATAACTAAACTATTAGCGAGAATTGTCACGTTTAATGATATCTCCTTTCTCTATGAATTTAGAGAAAGCAACAGTACCGATAAACGATAAAATCGCTAACAATAATATAATCTCCAGGAAGAAGCTTGTTTCAACCAGTACTGAAAACAGTCCAATTAGCGAGATTACTGATACACCCAATGAATCCAAGGCTACCACACGATCGGACGCAGAAGGTCCTTTAACCATTCGATAAATGACTGCAATCATCGATAAGCAAATCACTACAATTGCAGTAATAATAAACGTTGTCATGATTTACTCACCTCCAAAATCGCTTTCTCAAATGAATCTCTAATTGCTGTAATCGCTTCATCGACATCACTAATATCGATAGCATGTACATACAAAGTTTTTGCATCATCTGACACGTGCACTACTACAGTACCAGGTGTTAACGTAATGAGACTCGATAATAACGTAATTTCCCATTCTTGTGTTAAAACAGTAGGATAGGCAAAGAACGCAGGCTGCATATCTAACTTTGGCTTTAAGACCACTCGAAGAACTTGTATATTCGCTAACACTAACTCCTTTAAAAAGAGTAAAGTCAGTTTAATGATTGCCCATATACGGTAGACGTAAAGACGAGTAGTAAAAAATCTACGCATAATAATGAGTAATACAATACCGAGAATAAACCCAATGATAAAGCCTGTTGCTGTGTAATTAGAAGAAAGGAACATCCAAACGAAGGCAAGTACAACATTTAAAATAATTTGAAATGCCATATCTCTAATCCTCCTTCAATACAGCATCTATATAAATAGATGGATCACTTAATAGTTTTGCCGCATCGTCCATAAATGGTGTAATCCATTCAGAACCAACACCATACACTACGGTAATGAGCACTAGAAGAACAGTAGGCACGAATAGTGTACGATAGACTTTTTTATCGACAGTACCCGTTGTTTCTTTTTCCTCACCCCAAAAGGCATAAAGGAAAATACGAATAACGGACAATAACACGAGAAGTGACGAAGCTAAAATAAAAATACTACTCCATTTACTACCTGCTTCAAAACCTCCCTGAACAATTAGCAGCTTTCCAACGAAGCCACTAAGTGGAGGAATCCCTGCTAAACCAAATGCTGCAATTAAATAGCACCAACCGAGAGCAGGGTATTTATTCATAAGCCCGCCCATTTTTCGTAAATCAGATGTACCCGTAATGTAAATCACTATACCTATTAACATAAAGAGCGCTGCTTTTATAAGCATGTCATGAATTAAATAGAACATAGCGCCTTTTAGGGAAATTTCATTCATTTGAGATACACCGAATAAAATAACACCTACAGCAATGACAATATTATAGATAATGATGAGCTTCACATCATGGTAGGCAAGTGCACCAATACAGCCTGCAATAATTGTTGCAACTGCTAATGCCATTAGTAGATCATGTGTATATGATAAATCATGAACAAAGAACAATGTGTATGTTCGAGTAATCGCGTAAATACCAACCTTTGTTAATAGTGCACCAAATAGTGTTAGCACTGGTATTGGAGCTGCCGCATAAGAAGTTGGAAGCCAGAAGTAGAGCGGGAAAATAGCCGCTTTTAACCCAAATACCATTAAAAACAGTACAGCTATAACAGTAACGATTCCTGGCTGATTAATGTCAGCAATTTTTACTGCAATATCTGCCATGTTTAATGTACCTACTACAGAGTAAAGGAAGGCAACTGTTATAACAAATAATGCAGATGAAATAACATTAATTAAAATATATTTAATGGAACCTTTAAGCTGTCTTTTTTCACCACCGAGAACAATGAGTAAATAAGAGGCCATTAATAATACCTCGAAGAACACGAAAAGGTTAAAAATATCGCCTGTCGTAAATGCCCCGTTCACCCCAGTTAAAATAAACATGATCCCAGGATAATAGAAGAAGCGTTCACGTTCCTTTGTGATGGAACCAAAGCCATACCAAACAACAAAAAGGGTGATAAGCAACGTTGTTGTGACAAGTAGTGCGGACACCATATCAGAAACCATCGTAATACCATACGGCACAGGCCAATCTCCGAACGTCACCTTTTGTATACCGTCATTCTTCACCTTAATAAGCAGTGAAATTGCTGATATAAGAGTGAGCCCTATACCAAGTAATGCGAATGAACGCTGGTATTTTAAGTTTTTTTGCCCAAACATCAAAATCATGCCGAAGAAAAACGGAATGATAATAGGCAGTAGAAGGAAGTTATTCATCCTCATCACTTCCTCTCATTAAGCTTATATCATCTGTCTCGAGCTCTTGATAAGAACGGTAAGCAAGTACAAGGAAGAACGCCGTTACCCCAAAGCTAATAACAATGGCTGTTAAAATAAGCGCCTGTGGTAATGGGTCTGCAAATGTTTTAGCCCCTTCCTTTAAAACAGGTGGTGCTTCTCCACCAAGCCCGCCCATCGTTAAAATGAGAAGATGAGCACCGTGACTTAAAAGACCTGTCCCGATAATAATACGCAATAAGCTTTTGGATAAGATTAAATAAACTGCTGCCATAAACAAAAAGCCTATGACAAACGCCATTATTATTTCCATTATTCATCCTCCCCAATCGTTTGAATAATGGTCATTGTAACGCCGACAACAACCAAATAGACACCACTATCAAAAAGCATAGCCGTGTGTAATGACTGTTTGCCTAGAAGCGGTAAATCGAAATTATCAAAGAAATGTGTGAAAAACGGTTTACCTACAAACATTGGGAAAGCGGCTGTTGCAAGGGCTAGTAGTAAGCCAATTGCAGTTAAATACGTATAATTTATAGGTAAAACCTTACGAACCGTATTTAAATCAAAGGCAAGGACTAAGAGCACGATCGCACTCGATGTTAAAAGCCCACCAACAAAGCCGCCTCCAGGTGTGTAATGACCAGCAAGAAAAATATGAATGGAGAAGAAGAAAATAATGAAGAATACAATTTTTGTTGTAAATTGTATAATGACATCATTTGTTTTCATGTGTTTTCTCCTTTCTATTCATGCGTAGCTTTATCATTGCTAAAATGGCCATTCCAGCAATAGCTAACACTGTAATTTCAAATAATGTATCAAAGCCACGGTAGTCTACTAAGATAACGTTGACAATGTTTCCACCGCCGGCCTTTGAATAAACTGTTTCCTCATAATACTTCGAAATAGTTGGAATCAATTTTTGTGAATGTGCAGACAATGCTAAAAGCGTAACCATAACACCAACTGCAATGGAAACAATCGCGCGATTTAATTGGAATCTCATACGCTCTTCTCGTTTTCCAAGCTTAGGCAGGTGATAAAAGGCTAGTAAAAATAGTGCAACAGAAATCGTTTCAATGACAAGCTGTGTTAATGCTAAATCAGGAGCATTAAAAATAACAAAGAATAATGCTACTGTGTAGCCCACAGCACCAAGACCTATAATGGCTGTTAAACGTGATTTTGCCAAAATAGTAATGGCTGTTCCAATGACTAACACCACCACTAAAATGATTTCGTAAGGACGAATAGGTGCAGTGTCTTGGAAGGAGACTGTAAAGGCATTCTTCACAAATAAAGAACCGATTACAATCGCCGCAATGCTACTAAACATATACAGCAGGTAGTGACGCATAGAGCCCGTCATATAAAGACGTGATACACGATTTAACCCAACATCTAGTCCGAGCATAATCTTGTCATATGCATTATTTAACGTTAAAGCTCGTGGGAATTTTTGATAAATACCCTGCCATTTTGGTAATGCTACAAATAATAGAAACCCAACAAGTACTATGCCAAATGTCATGAGTAATTCAGGTGTAATTTCACCATGCCAAGCAGCTACATGAATATCAATATCCTTTGGTGAATCATATAAGAATGGCTGAATAGCTTGTACCGCTGGCTTTACAAAAGTATCCCCAACTAGGTTCGGAATAAAGAATATTGTTACGACTAATGCTGCTAAAATCATCGGTGAAATTAGCATGCCAATCGGTGCCTCGTGTGGTTTATGCGGTAATTTTTCTGGTTTATATTTACCAGTAAATGTTCTGAAAACAAAATAGAAGCTATAGATAAATGTAAATATACTAGCAATCCAAGCAACAATCGGGATGAGTGCTCCCCATGTATCAAAGCCGAAAAATTCAAAATTTTGCAGTGCAAGCATTGCAGTTAAAAACATTTCCTTACTTAAGAAGCCGTTAAATGGCGGTAGACCAGCCATTGATAAGCTTCCGATTGCCGCTACTGTAAAGCTAAGCGGCATAATACTCATTAAGCCACCGAGTTTACGAATATCACGTGTACCTGTTTCATGATCGACAATACCAGCAATCATGAATAGGCTTCCTTTAAACGTTGCATGGTTGATAAGGTGGAAGATCGCCGCAAAGGCAGCAAATTTAATAGTATCTGTTGGCCCGTTGCTATGAAACGCTAAAGCACTAGCGCCAAGCAATGACATAATAAGTCCAAGCTGACTCACTGTTGAGAAAGCAAGAATTCCTTTTAAATCTGTTTGCTTCACTGCGAAGAACGAACCCCAGAATAGCGTTAAGATACCTACGCCTGTAACGAGCCATATCCAAAGCTCAGAAACGGCGAAAATCGGTGTAAAGCGAGCAACTAAATAAATACCTGCCTTTACCATTGTTGCAGAGTGTAGGTATGCACTAACCGGTGTTGGCGCTTCCATTGCATCTGGTAACCAAATGTAGAATGGGAATTGGGCAGATTTCGTAAATGCACCTAGAAGTATTAAAACAAGCGACCAGGTGAACAGCGGATGCTGCACTAAATTAGGTGCCATGACAATAAGTTCACGGATTGAATACGTTCCTCCCATTAAATAAAGAAGAATGAATCCTCCTAACATCATTAAGCCGCCACCGACTGTAATCATCATTGATTTAAGTGCACCAAAGCGAGAGGCATCACGAGAATACCAGTAGCCGATCAGTAAAAATGATGAAATTGATGTTAGCTCCCAAAAGAAGTACAGAGTAATTAAATGATCTGACTGTACTACTCCGAGCATTGCGGTCATAAATAGTAATAAGTAAACATAAAAATTATGTAATTTTTCTTTATGTTTGTCTAAGTAAAAAATAGAGTAAAGTACGACCAATGAGCCAATTCCAGTAATTAGCAATGAGAATAGCAAGCTAAGTCCATCTAAATAAGAAACGACAGAAATATCAAGCGATGGAATCCAAGGAAGCTCTTTAAGAAATACTTTACCATCTGCTACTTTTCCGATATATGATGCGTAGATAATCGCGAGTGTAGCAGGTACTGCAAGAACAAACCAGCCTGTGTGAATATTTTTAATGCTTTTATATAAAAATGGCACAAATATTGCAGCAAGCATTGGAATGAAAATATAAAGTACTTGTAACAAAAAAATCCTCCTTTATGCAGATAAGTATGTTAATTATAACGCACTTCTTGTATGAATGCATATGCACTCATAGGATTTGGCTTGCGATAGTGGAAGAATTTTGGCTATATTATAAATAGGAAGTTATCAATAATAATAGAGGAAAAAAATTTTATGAAGAATCCTTATATTTATGGTTATCTACCATTAATTACGATTTTATTGTTTAGTTTGACATTTGGGATGTATGCTGTAAGTGAATCGTTGCAAGTTTTCCGTGCAATTGGTGTGTATTCCGGCATGCGGGAGTTTTTATCCGATTTCGAGCTCCGTATTTTTTTGCTAATTGTCTTTGCTGGGATCTTTTTTATGCTATTTTCAGCATTAAAATTAGTAGGGGAAACTATTCATGAGCTAGGAATGTTATTTTTCTCCAAGGATAATGATGGTGCGACAGTTAATCAAGCACGAGGCGGATATATCATTTTATTGGTTGGTGCAATATGTTCAGCCTTTGCTATTCAATTTATTTACGTTTTAGTAGGTATTTTTGTCTTAACCGTTTTTATCTACTTTATTTACCTTATCTATAAAATGAGTCATTTTATGTCGATGGGTGGAACGATTGGCTTATTAGTATTTGAACTTTTTATGTGGACTATACTATTATCGCTATTAGTTTATGTTGTTTTAAAATTGTATAATGGCATCTTAGCAAGCTTACCGTTTGCTCATTAAACGCCGCGGTTTATATTACGTATTTATTAAATTACATAGTAACCTTAAACAATGAAAGGAGCAGCCCTGAGTGAAATTCTTCACACTAGGGCTGCTCCTTTTAACTTCTTTCAGCGGGTGTCTAAACATCTGTACCTGTCGCTACGCTTTCGGTACAAAAGACATCCGCTGAAAGAAGTTAAAGCCTCCGGCGGATGTCACGGAAGGAGTTCTTAAAGGATGTTAGCCTAAAATCATCGCATCCATGCGATGATTTTAGGCTAACTGACCTGCATCACGCAGGCCTAAGCACAAAGCCGATTCCAGACGCAATTATGCCGAGGCATAATTGATCTTTTTACTTTATTCCAGTAAAACATTAAATAGCTTGTGATGAATCTTATACGCTTCTAAACTCTCCATAGATTGTGGCTTATCGTAGCCAAGCCATACTGCTGAAGTGTATTCATCATTTAATCCAGCGAGCCAGTAGTCACGATAGTTGTTAGTTGTTCCCGTTTTGGCACCGACATAGTTACTTCTACTATAAACGCCTTGTCCTGTACCTTTAGTAACAACATCTGCAAGCATCGAACGCATATACTTAACGGTTTTCGGTGACCAAATTTGATCGCGTTCTGAATCCCAGCTGTAAAGCTCCGTTCCATCAGCTGCTGTCACTTTACGGATGCTATGGGCCAGTACGTATGAGCCGTCTATAAAACTTGTATAGGCGTCCGCTAGCTCAAGTGCTGTAACACCATACGTTAATCCTCCCAAAGAGGCAGCATAAGTATGGTCTTTTGCCACGATAGAGCGGAAGTGAAAGCGATCTAAGTAACTAAAGGCAGTTTCAATTCCAACTGTATTAAAGAGCCGAAGAGCCGATGTATTGTAGCTATATCGAAATGCTACTCGAATTGGTACATCACCGTATTTAAAGCCTCCATAGTTTTGTGGACAAAATGAACCGACACAATAACTGCCACCACTAACTATAGAATCAGGTGTGTGTGCTGTCGTTTCAAAGAAAGGAGCATAGACCGCTAACGGCTTAAATGCAGAGCCTGGTTGACGCGTACCTTGAAAGGCACGATGATAGCCAAACTTTTCATAGTTTTTTCCAGCATAAAGACTAACAACTTCACGGGTTTTATTATCAATAACTGCTCCGGCGGCTTGTAATTTGCCTGAACCTAGAATTGCAGTCATTTTCTTTTCATCATGTGCTTGTTTGTCTGGATTTAGCGCGGTATAAATCGTTAATCCGTTTTGAAATAATGTATTGAGTCGATTGTCTAACTGCGCTTTGATTTTTTTCTTCTCTTCCTCGTTTTGTGTATTTGCAAGTCGATCTGAATAACCTTCTTTTTCTGCAACTAACCATCTAAGCTCTTGTAAGACGTAAGTGCTGTACATTGGGTAGCTTTGCGCTTTATTCTTTACATGTAACGTTATCGTTTCAGCTTTATATGTAATGGCATCTACTTTTGTTATAGCGCCACTTGCTGCTAGTGTATCTAATAGCCGCTCCTGTCTCGCCTTTGTTTTATCAAAGTTTTTTAAAGGATTATACAATGAGGGGTTATTTGGAATGGCAGCAATAAATGCAATTTCAGCTATAGATAATTCTTGGAGTGGTTTCTGAAAATAATATGTAGCTGCTCCACCGATTCCATAAACCTGATTGCTAAAATAGGCTTCATTTAGATACATCGTTAATATCGCGTCTTTATCAAATTCTTTCTCAAGCTCATAGGAGTAAAAAACCTCTGTTAATTTTCGTTCATATGTTTTTTCATCGGATAAATAACGCATACGAACGAGCTGCTGTGTAATGGTGCTAGCACCTTGAGAAGATGAATTTGTGCTTGAGTTAGCAACAACTGCACGGATGATAGCACTGAAGTCAAAGCCGATATGCTCATAAAAATGAGCGTCCTCACTTGCGATGAAAATTTCCTGGGCAATTTTTGGGATTTCCTGTAATGTTAAAGGTTGCCGCCATTCGACATATTCCTCGCTAAATGTTTTGTCGTTTTGATCAATAAGTGTTACTGGAAGCTGTGGCTGTACTTCCGGTAAATGAATAGCGCTAGCAATTTGCTCCTCATGCGCTTGTGCCATATTGATTTCTGTCCTAATGTTTGTAGTAATCCACCAAAGGACAGGTAAGGATAGTAAAATGATAAAAAAACCAAAAGCCTTTTTCATGTGTGCCTCCACTCTAAATATGAGTCACTCAACAGAATAACATAATTTGGATAGTTTCCAAATACGCGTTCCGACCTATTTGTATTTATCAAATAATTTTGCCATGAAGTTGGAGATGACGTTTGTTAAAACGTATGCCATATATAGGTTGATGTGCAACTCCTTGCGATAGAGGAACGAAGGCTAATAGCATCAAAATAGTTTACGCTTTGTTTTTTTGTCTGTTACTTATGAAAAGAGGAATTATACATAACAATCCAAGGAGAATGAACAGGATTAAGGTGTTGATTGGATTATCATTTACTTTTGTATCTTCTTTGTGTTTTTTTTCAAATTCTTTTACTTCTTCTGTTTTATTTACTTTATCGTTTGGAACAAATTCATTTTTATTTACATCATAGTAATAGAATCCGTGTTTGTTAAAGGTGAAAAAGTCATCTCTAACCGTCTTATATGAACTTGAAATCATCGCTAAGTTCACTTTTTCCGTATCAATCTTTGTTTTTACATATTTTTCACTTTCTGCTTTAAACAATTCTTTTTCTTTTTTTAATAAGTTGGCTGCATCACTTTTTACTTTTTCTACATCTTGAAGCGTTGTTGCTTTTTTCAATCCCTCTTCAATAAAGGCTATTTGTTCCATTTTCATTTTTTCTTCAAATTCTTTTGTTTTTTGTTCTAATAATGATTTATCTTCTCTTACTGTTTTAATCAGTACCGTTTTTGTTTCTTGTGCTAATATTTTGGCGGAGTCGTTTTTGTAATAATGAACTTCTTTTTTATTATTATTATTTACTGAATTCAGGTGCTCATCTGTAACGATTTTTGTTGCCATGCTGGCAGATGAAAATACGATACTCAACATACATACCGACAGTCCGATTACACTTATTTTTTGTATAAATTTCATTTCAATTCCTCCGTTTTTCTATTATTATCCATTTAATCCATTTTTATTATCAATCAAGGGGATATATGAACAATCATAAAAAATATACTAAGAGGGTTAATATGAAAGAATATTTCTTAACCGAAGAACAGTACTGTGATAACGCCTTCGTGACCAACATCGCTGTTGCCGCTGTCGCTCCGCTTTCGCGCAGATAAAACCCTTTTGCTGTTTCGCACAGACAAAACCCGTTGTTGCTGCCGCTTCGCTTTCGCGCAAAAAACACTTATTGGCCCAAGCGGCTCATCGGACGCCCCCAGCCGAAACGGAAATCAACCCCTTGGTATGGTGATAAGCCCAAAAATTAAAAGTGCAAAAAATCGTCAATACTTTGGTGAAGAAAACCAGTAAGAAGTATGTTAGACTAAAATAAGGTCAGAAATGATATTATTATCATTTTCATTAAAACTGAAATTTTACATTTAAAGGAGAGACTTCAATGTTTCCACAATTAACAACAGAAGTACTAGAAGGCGAAGTACTTGTAGAAATGAAAACAACATTAGGTGCCATCAAAATTAAATTATTCCCAGAGCACGCACCAAAAACTGTTGAAAACTTCTTAGGCCATGCAAAATCAGGATACTATGACGGCATCATTTTCCACCGTGTCATCCAAGACTTTATGATTCAAGGTGGTGACCCAACTGGTACGGGTATGGGCGGTGAATCAATTTGGGGTAACTCTTTCGAGGATGAGTTCTCTGAAAACGTATTTAATCTTCGCGGTGCCCTTTCAATGGCAAATGCGGGTCCAAATACAAATGGTTCACAATTCTTTATCGTACAAATGAAGCACCTTCCAAGTGATATGCTTCGCCAATTACAAGGTGCTGGCTTCCCAGAAGAAATTATTGAAGCATATGCTCAAAATGGTGGTACTCCTTGGTTAGATCATAAACATACAGTATTTGGTCATGTTGTTGAAGGAATGGACATTGTAGACAAAATTGCAGACGTAGAAAAAGACATGCGTGATAAACCAGTAGAAGATGTGAAAATCGAGTCAATTACAGTTTTTGAATAATAATTGTAAGGACGTGTAAAACATGAAACATTTAATGTATCAATTTTTATATTTCCCTGAAGATAAATCAGGCTATATTCCTGCAGCTTTTGAATTTTTAATCATGCTTATTTTATGTATTGTTGTCTTTACTGTTTTCCGTAAGATTTCTAAGAAACAAGAAATGAAATCAAAGGAAATCGAAGCACGTATTCTTTCAGAGAAAAATAATACAAACAATCAGCAAAATATTTAAAAAACACGCTTTTCGTGGAAAGCCAGATGCCTCGCAGCCGTTAAGGACTGCGGGGTATCATATTTTCTCATGAACTCATGCAAAACACTGTAGCTTTGTAATAAAGTTTGACTAAATAACGATATTAACCTGGTTATGAGAACCAATTTTAAGAGCATGTTTTTAATATAAAATTAATGATTCTAATCTCTAAATGAATCAGGTCTCTAGTTAAACCAGTTACCTAACTACAGATGACTTCCACCAGTTACATCCATATTATGCCCAGTAATAAAACTCGCTTTTTCACTTGCTAGAAATGAAACAACATTTGCAATTTCTTCGGGTTGACCTTCTCTTTTTAAAGCACTCATATTCTTTGCATTTTCCTGACCTTCTTCAGTATGCAGCCAGTTAGCAGTTGAATCCGTATCAATGATTCCAGGCATTATGGAATTAATCGTAATTCCTTTTTCACCCAATTCCTTTGCTAGTGTAAACGTCATTGTATTAATTGCGCCTTTTGTCATACTGTATACCATCATATGTGGAAACGCGATACGTGTAACACCCGATGATAGATTTATTATCCTACCATTGGATTCGATAAATCCGATTAAAGATTGTGTGATAAAATATGGTGCTTTAACATTTGCATTAAATAGTCGATCGAACTCATCATAGTCCACATCTCCAAATCCATTTGATGTAGCATGTCCGGCATTGTGAACAATTGTATGCAATGATACATTAGTATCTTGGATTATCAAATTTTTGATTTTCTCGATAAATTCTTTAATCCCTTCACTGGAATTGAAATCACCTTGAATTAAATGTGCTTGTCTGCCAATTGATTCAATTTCTGCTTTGACTTGATTAACTTTTTCAGCATTTTGATTATAATGTAATATTAAATTGAATCCATCATTTGCAAGTTGGATTGCGATTGCCTTTCCTATACCTCTAGAAGCTCCTGTTACCAATGCGTAATCATTTTTTTTCATGTATTATACCTCCCTTTAAAGAGTAAGGGTTAACCTAAGGGGAAGGTCAATTACTTAATACTTAGACGGAAAAATAAATTCCGAAAGGCGTTTGGAGGAATATAGATAATCATCCGGGTTCAATATACGTTCATAAATATATGGTTCGGATAATTCTATTTCGTTATTTTTCATGATCTCATTTATTTTTAATACTGATTCTTCTTGATAAGGATCAATTTCATAGAAAAACTTTTGCGTTTGAAAACCAAAATAACTTGTGATTCCCAATTGATTCAATTCGTGATTTTCCAATTGTAAAGCGATACGAATAGGGCGAATTTTATTATCTATCAGTTTATATTTGATGATTTTTTCAATCTTTTTAATATTAAGTCCGCTAACTAATTCCTCGATGTTATTCAGCGCTACACATATATTGTCGTTTGGTAATAATTCATATTCATATACAAACAATGATTCTAAATACTCTTTTTGGACTTCATTATTTAAAATCATAATTGCTGGATTCAGGTCTTTTAATTTATTTATTCTTTGATTTGCATCTTTTATCTTATTCATTTCCAATTGAAGCTTTTCTTCTATCAAATTATTTATTTCATAATCTGATAACTTTCTATGGATGATTTTACTGATTTCATTTAAGCCAAATCCTGCTTGTTTTAATAAATTAATTCGTTTAGCAGTTAGTAACTGATTCTTGTCATAATATCGATAATCATTATTTGGATGAATAAACGCAGGGTTCAAAATATTATGTTCATCATACAGATACAAAGCTTTTCGTGATAAGCCCGTCAAGTTGCTAAAATCCTTTATCAGAAGCAAATTATTATTCACTAATGAATCACCTACTATCTATCTTATTTGGATTTATAATATCTATTATAGAATTTAAGTTCAATCTATGTGGATTCCAAGACTTAGTGAAGAAAATTGGCTTAGGACAGTCCATGTCACGTCGAGGAAACTGTTGGGAGCGCCACAAGAATCATTCTTTGGGCATTTTAAAGATGAAACAACTATTAGAGCATGTGAAACGTTAGAAGAAGTAAAGAAAGAAATTAAGAATTATATGATTTATTACAATCATTATCGAGGGCAATGGAATTTAAAAAAGCTACCGTCTGCAAAATACAGACAGCAGCTTCAAAAAGTTGCCTACCCTTTATATAAATGTCCTTTACAAAGGGTACATTTCAAAAAACTTAAGATATCCTTCACTATTTACTTCCTATTGCTGAAGTGCTTGCTTAAAGCGCTGAACACCATCTTTTACTGTGTCAAATGAGCAAGCGACGTTCATACGTAGGAAGCCGTGACCCTCTTCGCCATATTTTGATCCTGGCTCTAATGCAAGTTTGCCATTTTCCAGCAAGCGTTTCATGATTTCTTGTTCATCAAGTCCTAATTCTCGATAATCAATCCAAAGTAAATAAGTGCCCTGAGGTTTTTTAATATGGATACCAGGTAATTGACCTAATTCAGCAATCACATAGTCCATATTATTTGAAATGTAAGTAAGCATGTCATTTAACCATGGGGAACCCTCAGTATAAGCAGCCTGAAGTGCAACTGAAGCAAAGGTATTTAATGAGCCTTGCCCACTAGCCATATGAACCGCTTCTAGTAGCATACGCTTTTTCTTATCCGTCACAATCATATAAGCAACTTGAATACCAGCTAGATTAAATGTTTTTGTCGGTGCCATGCATGTAATAATACGATCAATTTCGTCACCAGCGATTTTTGCTAATGGTGTATGTTTTGAGCCATCTAACATTAAATCTGAATGAATTTCATCGGAAATAATCACTACATCATATTTTGCACATAGTCGTACGATTTCCTTTAATGTAGCTTCATCCCATACATAGCCTCCTGGATTATGAGGATTACACAATATGTAGGCTTTCACGTTTTGAGCAAGTGCTTGTTCAAAGGCTTCAAAGTCATAGACAAATGCCCCATCTTTTTCTACTAGAGGACAATTAACAATCTCTCGACCATTACTTTTCGGGATGTTATAGAATGGAGGGTAGACAGGTGAGGAAATAAGTACTTTATCTCCTGGATTTGTCAGTGCTTTGATACTATCCGCTAAAGCAGCAACAACACCGTTACAGAAAACAATTGATTCTTTGTCAATGTGCCAATCATGATGAGCATTTTGCCAGTCTACGATCGCCTGCACGGCTTCATCGCTAACAAAGCTATAGCCGAAAACAGTCTTTTCAGCATGCTCTTGTAGCGCTTTTGATACTGCTATTGGAGCAGTAAAATCCATATCAGCTACCCACATTGGAAGTATGTCTGAAGCATCTTGTAGCCCATAGACGTTTTCCATTGCGTCCCATTTTACCGAGTTTGTACAACAACGTTTAATAGTTTGATCGAAAATAGACAAGCAAATCACTCTTTTCTTTTTTATTTACTATGGTATCATACGAGTATGATAAAAGGATAATAGGTGAGTATTTTGGAAAATATAAAAATGAATCAAGCGGCCGTACACCTGCTAGAGGAGTGGGATCCATTCCATTTAGGTCCAGATCATTATGATACTGAAACTGCAGATGTTGTAGCAGCATTGCAAGGTATTGATGATCCATCTACTCTTGCAAAGGTTATTCAAGAAACATATGAGCATTCGTTTGAAGAATGGATACCATATGAAGATTGTGTAGCCATTTCTTACAAACTTATCGCGATAAAATTTGAAGCAAAATGCATTATTTAACTTCTTTTAGCGGGTGTCCAAACATCCTTTAAAATAGAGGAACTCAGTCTAAGAACGCCACGTCCTGTGGTAACGACTAAGTGACCAACATCATGTTGTTGCCGCTACGCTTTCGCGCAAAAAACATCTGCCGCTGACGCTACGCTTTCGCACAAAAAACATCTGTTGGCCTAAGCACAAAGCCGAATCCGGACTAAATAATGCTTTTGCTTTTCTATAGAAAACGAGGTTGTCATTCAATTTTGAGGCAACATCGTTTTTTTTATTTAAACAACGGTAAAATTCCCTGAATGAAAATAATTAATATCGCTATCGGAGAAACATAACGAATTAAAATGTACCAAATATTGAACATCAGACTAGATGTTGCAAGCTCCTTACGAGAAATGTCCTTTGTATAATAATAGCCTGCAAAGATAGAAATCATTAAGGCACCAATTGGCATACCAATACTATTGGTCAAAAAGTCTACAAAGTTGAAAATAGAGAGATCTAAAATTTTCACATCAGATAAGATGCCGAATGATAGTGCACTTGGAATACCAACGATAAAAATAATAATACCGCCAATCCAAGCGATTTTTTTACGCTTTTCAGGCTTATCTCCAATTGCGATAGCCACGACAATTTCTAACATGGAAATGGAAGAAGTAACTGTTGCAAATAGTAAGAGTACAAAGAAAATCGTTAAGAACAGTCCACCAAGAGGTAATTGTTCAAAAACAGCAGGTAAAATAATAAATACAAGGCCAGGACCTTGATCTGGTGTATAGCCAAGTGCGAACACTGCTGGGAAAATTACTAGACCTGCAAGTAAAGAAATAATGATATTCATCGATGCAACATTGATGGCTGAATTGCCGATCTTTTCTGATTTCGATAAATAGGAAGCATATGTGATCATTACCGCGATCCCAACACTTAACGAGAAGAAAGCTTGTCCAAGCGCCTTTAAAAATGTTTCAGCATTTAAATAGGACCAATCAGGGACGAACATAAATTTGATGCCTTCCATTGCACCGTCCAATGTTAAAGAACGTATAACTAATACGATGAAAAAGATGAATAACAGTGGCATCATCCATGTACTAGCTTTTTCAATACCGCCTTTAATACCTGCTGATACAATTACTACAGTTAACAACATAAATAACCCTTGTACAAGCACTGCTTCAAATGGGCTTGAAATGATGTTACTGAATAAATCAGCATAATTACCATTTGAACTATTGAGATGGAATGTTATGGAGCGGCCCAAATAGCTTAGAATCCAGCCACCAACAACACTGTAGAATGAAAGTATTAGACCGGCAATAATCATGCCACCCCATCCTATGAAGTACCATGGTTTTCCAGGTGCTTGTTCCTTGAACGACGTGACAGCATCCTTTTGCCCACGACGACCAATCATAAATTCTGCAATTAACACCGGCAAACCGATGAAAAATGTACATAGGATGAATAGAAAAATAAAGACACTTCCGCCGTTAGTACCCGCCATGTAAGGAAACTTCCAAATAGCTCCTAACCCTATAGAACTTCCAGCGGCAGCTAAAATAAACCCAATTTTAGATGTAAATTGATCTCTCGAAGACACGAAAATAAATCCTCCTTATACTAAAGTTTCATTTTACCGCAATATTCTAGTTACACAAGCAAATTTCAGAAAATGATCTATAGATATTCTAAAATAATTTTGTTTGTACAGCGGAGATAATTTTAGCGACGTAATTAGTGTTTGGAGCTATTGTTAAAAAAGTAAAATCCATTTAAATATGTAACAATTAGGAGAAATGATTCGTTACATGTGCAAAAGGGGGGATGACTGTGACAGAAACTGAATTAATAGAACGGGCTCAGCAAGGGGACAAAGACGCCTATATAGAGCTGATTCGAATACATCAACGAACGGTTGAAAAATTTGCCTTTCAATGCGGCGTACATAGTAATGATTTAGCAGATGTTTCACAGGAGGTATTTGTGAAGCTCTATCGTTTTTTACATCAATTTAAGCAGGATCGTTTTACGACATGGCTCTATAAAATCACATTGAATGCATCGCGTGATTATTATCGCAAAGAGCAACGAGAGCAGGCAAAAGAAGAAAGGCTAAGTGCTCAGCAACAAATGCCCTCATCTTCAGCAGAAAAGCATGTCCTTAATTTTGAGGAGGATAGGCTATTACATAATGCCATTAAAGAACTGGATGAAAAATATCGTTATCCTCTTATATTATTTTATTTCCATGAATTAAAGTATGAGGAGATAGCCGAGGTACTAAATATTTCGTTATCAACTGTCAAAGTTCGTATATTACGTGCAAAGGAAAAGCTCAAAGCGGTGTTATTGCAGGAGGGGAGTGTTGAAAATGGATGATAAACAATTTGAAAAACGAATGGAGCTTCTAAAAAGATCCTATGATCGCATGGAACCACAGTTAGATCCAGAAGCCGTTTTCGCACAAATCGAGGCAGAAAATGCAACACAGCAAGCGCAAGAAACAGTAACAACTCAAAAGCCCCCTTCAAAATGGCAAAAGCCAGCTGTCTGGATAGCAAGCATTGCAAGTGTACTTTTATTAAGTGTTCTTGTTTCGTCGTATGTCATTGATCCATCGACATTTGTTCAAACAGCGGAACAAGAACAGGAACAAGAACAAGAAAAAAAATATGACGAATGGGTTTCAAACTTTACAAAAAAATATCAAGAAAAACGTGAGCAGATGCGTAAAGAGCTCGACATACCAGAGAAAGAGTTTAGTGAAATATCAAAAGTTCTAATTGCAGATACTGAAATTTATTCTTTACCTAAAAGAAAAGAGATGTTTATAGAAATACAGAACACCAATAATAATGACTTTTTAAAAAGTTTAGAAAAAGATGCATTGGATGATCTACAAACGCCACGAGAGCGAATACAGAGTATCGAAACTTACGAAAATCCTATGTCGTTTGAAGAATCTTATTACTTTTATAGTATATATTCTAACTCAGTAGAAGATATTGCAGGCTATTATTCCGATAAACTTGCTCCGTATGAAAAAGTTTTATCACAAAAACCAAAAAGTCTCCCTGCAGACCTAAATAAATTAATTGCTACGGCTAAAAAGCAATATCTGGAATTGCAATATAATGGACAAAGTTATAGTTTTCGACCTAATCCTGTATTCGGAAAAGACGCACCCGAATATTTGGACCGCCTTCACCCAAACGTATTAGGTTATTTTAAATACTTGGCTACAGGCTCTTTGCTTGTTGGCGGAGATTTACTTTATTCTATAGAGGATTCTGCCACTATTCTGCGTCTCTATGAAAAAACACTTGTAGCAGATCAATCTACTGAGCAGGTTAATTTTAACGTATTAAAGGGAGAGTTTGAAAATACGTGGCTTGCCATTTTTAAAGGAACTGACAACAATCCAATTCGCACAAAAACTGGTCAATTTAAGCCTGAATACATGGATTTATTAACAATCATTGCGAATGGCGAATATGGTGAGGCAATGCGCAAAACAGCTCAATTAATACTAGATGAAATAAAGTTGACTGGGCAATCCAAAACTCTAGAACAATTAACACCATACGATATATGGATGGAGATTTTATATGCGCGAGAAGACACATATATGCAGACGGAGGATGGGACAACAAGTATAGCAATTAATCCTGATTGGATTGAGCAAACTAAATCTCTTTATAATTCGTATGTTGAGACGAGAGACGAGACAATTATTGACACATTAAATCCAATAAATATCGTTAGTTTATTTTTATATGCTCATGGGGTTGGCGATCGAGAAGTAGCTCAAAGACTATTAACTGATGATTTGGATATAGATAAAGTTGTTCAGTTTGATGGGATGGGGAATTTTAAATCTCTTCATGAAATAGAGGGTTACTCACTTCATATTGGAGCCACTGTAAAAAGTGCGGCACATGGAGTAATTGGACAGCAATTATCCTTTAAATTAACCTCTGTAGTAACTAAAAATGGTGAACAGCATTACCTAATTAGTGCTATTAACGAATAAGGAGATTTTTTGCCCCACTAATACACGTATGTTATAATTTGTGGTGATATATACGTAGCAAACAAAAAGAAAGTGGGCAAAGGTTATGGGACAAAAATATGAATTAGGGGACGTGTTGAGCGGAAAAGTTACAGGTATACAGCCGTATGGTGCATTTGTTGCGCTTGATGAAGATACACAAGGCCTTGTGCATATTTCCGAAATTACGTACGGCTTTGTAAAGGACGTTAGTGAATTTTTGTCAGTTGGGCAAGAGGTAGAAGTGAAGATACTAGAAATCGATGAAGATGCCGAGAAAATTAGTTTATCGATTCGAGCTTTGCAAGAGCGCCCAGCCACATTGCGTAAAAAAGATGCACTACCACGAAAATCATTGCAGGACCGTGTAGATGAATCGGATGCGAATGGTTTTAATTCCCTAAAAGATAAATTACAGGACTGGATCGAGCAGTCAGGTCAATAAAGTGAAACTTTAATCAATGATCTCCACTGATTATTAGTTTTCACCGATTGGGCGTTTACTGGCAGTTATTTTGCTTCTTTACTTTTGCTGAATATTGAGGTGGGAGTCTTGTACCTGACGCTTCGTTTTCGGTACAGATAAATTACTGAAATTACTGCCAGTTAATGCGGGATAAAAAACGAGGATACTTTCTAATATGAAAGGTATCCTCGTTTTTTTGTATTCATTTATAGATAAAGTCATTGATTTTTTATTTTTCGAATTCGATATTGTAGATTTTGACGACTCATACCAAGTGCATTAGCGGTCTTTGTAATATTGCCTTCATATAAATTTAATACGTTTTGCACATAATATGATTCGGCTTCACGTAAATAAGCATCGAGCGGCATAACATCATTTTGTTGCTGGAACATAAAGAATTCCGGCTCATGATTGGTTGTGTCTTGCTGTTGTACCTTGAAGCGGAAATGCGTTGGAAGGAAATCTGAGGTAACTGTTGATTCAGTGGTCATAAACGACACAATTTCATCTAGTAATAGCTCAAGCTCCTTTAAATTTCCAGGCCAATCATACTGCAAAAATAAAACCTGTACATCAGGTGCTAGTTCAGCAACATTTGAAGCAAATCTTTCTCGATGGCGGCTAAAGTAATCATCTACAAATGGAAGAATATCTTCTTTTCGATCTGTTAGATTTGGGATAGTAATGGCCATTGTTGCAAAGAAATAATACAGTGATTTTGAAAGTTTCTTTTCAGCAATTAATGTAATGGGATCGCTTCCTACACTCCCTATGAGCATGTATTTAGACTGAGGAAGAGATTGTAATACTTCTAATAGTTGTTCTTGGATATCTAGGCTTAAAAAATCAATGCGTTCAAAGAAAAAAGTGTATGCTTTGTCATCCTGTAAAAGCTCCTGTAATTTGTCTAAAACAGATTGAGCAGAACGACGACTCACTAGAGTTACAAATGCTTCAGGATCAGTCGATGCTGCATGGTGCATACCCTCTGCGACTAAATCCTTGCCTGTACCCGATTCACCAATTAGTAATACTGGTAATTTCACAGCTGCTGCTTTTTTGGCATTTGCGATAACTTGTCGCATCGATTCGGAAACAGCTGTAATCATATCGAATGTTAAAGGTTCACCATATCGACGAAGGGGCTGATAAACTAGCTTTTCGAGTGATGTAATGTCACGTGCAAATTCAATCGCTCCAATTAGTTTATTTTCAACATAAAGTGGGAAAGTATCATTAATAGTTGTAATTTCATGACCATTTTTATTCCAATAAGTTTGTTTTACATTAATTTCTTTTTTGCCTGTTTGTAATACACGCATTAAAGTACTTTCATGCTGGCGAAAGGAAAACATTTCAATAACAGAACGATCTGCTAATTCATCAAAATGAAATCCTTCAATTTCTTTCATCTTGGTATTATAAATAATTGTTTTACCAGAAAGGTCTACAGCATGAATACCAACAGTTACATTTGTTGCAATAAACTCATAAAAAGGGAGTAAGGGTTCAAAAATTTTCATAAAATGTGCACCTCAAAAATTTTTTACTTGAAATATGCAACGAAATTTTGCATTATAATAAGTGTAAGAATATTCTAAACGCAAAGATATTTTGCGTCAATGTTTTTTGCACACTTAAAACACATCTCACGAGGGAGGATAAAGTATGATTTCATACAAACACGAACCATTCACAGATTTTACTCAAGAGGCAAATTACAACGCATATTTAGAAGCATTAAATAAAGTAGAAGGTTATTTAGGTCAAGACTATCCACTTATTATCGGTGGTGAACGTATTACTACAGAAGATAAAATCGTTTCATATAATCCTGCAAAGAAAACAGAAGTAATTGGTCGCGTATCAAAAGCGAACAAAGAACTAGCTGAAAAAGCGATGCAAGCTGCAGACGAAACATTTAAAACTTGGAAAAAAGTAGATCCAGCTATTCGTGCAGACGTACTATTCAAAGCAGCGGCAATTATCCGTCGTCGTAAACACGAATTCTCTGCACTTTTAACAAAAGAAGCAGGTAAACCGTGGGCTGAAGCTGATGCAGATACTGCAGAAGCAATTGATTTTTTAGAATACTATGGTCGTCAAATGCTACGTATTAAAGAAGGTCAACCTGTAGAAAGCCGTCCTGGTGAATACAACCGTTATGACTATATTCCATTAGGTATTGGTATTGTTATTTCACCATGGAACTTCCCATTCGCAATTATGGCAGGGACAACGGTTGCTGCTTTAGTAACAGGTAACACTGTATTATTAAAACCAGCTTCAACAACACCTGTAGTTGCTTATAAATTTATCGAAGTACTAGAGCAAGCTGGTCTTCCAGCAGGTGCTGTGAACTTTGTACCAGGTTCTGGTGCAGAAGTAGGTGACTACTTAGTTGATCATCCAAAAACACGCTTCATCAGCTTCACTGGATCCCGTGATGTAGGCTTACGTATTAACCAACGTGCATCTGTATTAAATGACGGTCAAATTTGGATTAAACGTGTTATCGCTGAAATGGGCGGTAAAGATACAATCGTTGTTGATAAAGAAGCAGATCTAGAACTTGCAGCACAATCTATCGTAAAATCAGCATTTGGCTTCTCTGGTCAAAAATGTTCAGCATGTTCTCGTGCTATTATCGTTGAAGATGTCTATGACACAGTTGTTAATCGTGTAATTGAGCTTACTAACACGTTAACAGTTGGTGATCCATCAGACTTCAAAAACTTCATGGCGACAGTTATTGACCAAGCAGCATTCAATAAAGTGACAGAGTACATTGAAATTGGTAAAGGAGAAGGTCGCCTTGTTGCAGGTGGTACAGCTGATGATTCAGTTGGTTACTTCATCCAGCCAACAGTATTTGCAGACGTAGATCCTTCTGCACGAGTTATGAAAGAAGAAATTTTTGGCCCGGTTGTAGCCATTACAAAAGCTAAAGATTTCGATCAAGCAATTGATATTGCAAATGATACTGAATACGGTTTAACTGGTGCAGTTATTACAAATAATCGTATGAACTTAGAAAAAGCACGTGAAGATTTCCATGTAGGTAACTTATACTTCAACCGTGGCTGTACTGGTGCAATCGTAGGTTACCAACCATTCGGCGGCTTCAATATGTCAGGTACAGACTCAAAAGCAGGTGGCCCTGACTATCTACAACTTCACATGCAAGCAAAAACAACTTCTGAAATGCTGTAACTTCTTTAGGTTGACTGAAGAAGTTATGCTTCCGGACGCAATTTTGCTGAGGCATAAATTATAAGAGAATCTGCGAGGCTCCTCCTGGTAAAGTGAGTCCGGCAAGAACCGCAGGCGCTAATGTCGAGGCGGCTTACCTAGGAGTAGTGAGCAGATTCTTGCTTTTTATATTCAGAAAATGCTGAAATCATTCTATTGATTTTACTTATAGAGAAACATAGTCTTCCAAAGATTTTTCATCATGAAAGTAAGGAGAGAATACTATATGACAAAAACAGATCAAGTTATCGAACAAACTCAAAATTTTGGTGCTGCAAACTATCACCCGCTACCAATCGTTATTTCAGAGGCTGAAGGTGCTTGGGTAAAAGATCCAGAAGGTAACAAATACTTAGATATGCTATCAGCTTACTCTGCTGTGAATCAGGGACATCGTCATCCAAAAATTATCGCTGCGTTAAAAGAACAAGCTGATAAAGTAACATTAACTTCTCGTGCATTTTATAGCGAAAACCTTGGTGAATGGTATGAGTTAGTTGGGAAATTAACGAATAAACAAATGGTATTACCGATGAATACAGGTGCAGAAGCGGTAGAAACTGCATTTAAAGCAGCTCGTCGTTGGGCATATGATGTAAAAGGTGTAGAAGATGGAAAGGCTGAAATCATTGCATGTAATGGTAACTTCCATGGTCGTACAATGCTTGCAGTATCTTTATCATCTGACGAAGAATATCGTCGTGGCTTCGGTCCAATGTTACCGAATGTTAAGTTAGTAGATTACGGTAATCTGGAAGCATTAAAAGCTGCCATTACGCCTAACACAGCAGCGTTTTTAATTGAGCCAATCCAAGGTGAAGCTGGTATTGTCATTCCAACAGAAGGCTTCTTAAAAGCTGCTCGCGAGCTATGCCGTGAAAACAATGTTTTATTCATTGCAGATGAAATCCAAGCTGGTTTAGCACGTACAGGTAAAATGTTCGCATGTGATTGGGAAGAAGTAGAACCTGATATGTACATCTTAGGTAAAGCTTTAGGCGGCGGTGTATTCCCGATTTCTTGTGTAGCTGCAAATCGTGAAATCTTAGGTGTGTTCACTCCAGGATCACACGGTTCAACTTTCGGCGGTAATCCGTTAGCATGTGCAGTATCTATTGCTTCAATTAAAGTATTACTAGATGAAAAATTAGCAGAGCGTTCACACGAACTTGGTGAATACTTTAAAGGGAAATTAAAAGAAATTAATAACCCAGTTATTAAAGACGTTCGTGGTCGTGGTTTATTTATCGGAATGGAATTAACAGAGGCAGCACGTCCATACTGTGAAAAGCTTAAAGAATTAGGCTTATTATGTAAAGAAACACATGATACAGTCATTCGATTTGCGCCACCACTTGTAATTTCACAAGAAGATTTAGATTGGTCAATCGAACAAATTGAAAAAGTATTTAATCTTTAACAAAATGTTCACATTTTAATTCGGAAGTATGTTACAATGATGCCGATATACTATCATTAAAAAAAACAAAGAGGCGATTTAATATGTCTGAAAACTTAAATCTGTTCACATCAACTCAAGAAGTTATTCAAGAGGCTCTAAATAGACTTGGCTATGACGAAGCTATGTATGAATTATTAAAAGAACCGCTTCGCATGCTACAAGTACGCATTCCAGTGAAAATGGATGATGGTACAACAAAAGTATTTACTGGTTACCGTGCACAACATAATGATGCTGTAGGACCAACTAAAGGTGGGGTACGTTTCCATCCGGCTGTATCTGAGGAGGAAGTTAAAGCGCTTTCAATGTGGATGACATTGAAATGTGGTATCGTGGATCTACCTTATGGTGGTGGTAAAGGCGGTGTCATCTGTGACCCTCGTCAAATGTCTATGGATGAAATTGAACGTTTAAGCCGTGGATATGTACGTGCAGTTAGTCAAATCGTAGGACCAACAAAAGATATTCCTGCTCCAGACGTATTTACGAATGCACAAATTATGGCTTGGATGATGGATGAATACAGCCGTATGGACGAATTCAACTCACCAGGTTTCATCACAGGTAAGCCACTAGTGCTTGGTGGTTCTCAAGGTCGTGACCGTGCAACTGCACAAGGTGTAACAATCGTTATCCAAGAAGCAGCAAAAAAACGTGGCATTGATATTAAAGGTGCGCGCGTTGTTATTCAAGGCTTCGGTAACGCAGGTAGCTTCCTTGCGAAATTCATGCATGATTTAGGTGCAAAAGTAATCGGTATTTCAGATGCTTATGGTGCACTACATGATCCTGAAGGTTTAGATATCGACTACTTATTAGATCGTCGCGACAGCTTCGGTACGGTAACGACATTATTTGAAAACACAATTTCAAACAAAGAATTACTAGAACTTGATTGTGATATTCTAGTGCCAGCTGCTATCGAGAACCAAATTACTGCTGACAATGCAAACAACGTTAAAGCAAACATCGTAGTAGAAGCAGCAAACGGACCAACAACTGCTGAAGCAACTAGAATTTTAACTGACCGTGGTATTTTACTAGTACCAGACGTATTAGCATCTGCTGGTGGTGTAACAGTTTCTTACTTCGAATGGGTACAAAATAACCAAGGTTATTACTGGACAGAAGAAGAAGTTGAAGAACGTCTATACAAAAAAATGGTTGATGCATTTGAAAACGTTTATACAACAGCGACAACACGTAACATTAACATGCGTTTAGCAGCGTATATGGTAGGTGTTCGCCGCACTGCAGAAGCTTCACGCTTCCGTGGATGGGTTTAACTTCTTTCAGCTGAAAGAAGTTAAAGCCTCCGACAGATGTCACGGAAATCGGAAAGGAGATGTTAGCCTAAAAACATCGCATTCATGCGATAACGGCTAACTGACCTGCATCAGTGCCGCTGCCGCTACGTTAGCACTGCGCTTTCGCACAAAAAACATCTGCAGGCGCCTAAGCACAAAGCCGATTCCGGACGCAATTATGCCGAGGCATAATTGATTCAATAGATAAATACAAAACGAGTCATTCCTAAGTAATTAGGATGACTCGTTTTTTTCTTGTGGCGATTTGTATTTATTCGTTTGGATAAGATGCTCCAGCCGCTTTTCTAATATCACTTTTCTTTCTTTCCGCTCCTTTTGTATAAGCATATATTTCAATAACCCTAATCCACCGAAAATAACAACAAACCAAACAATTACAATATTTAACAAAAACATAAGCGAGATTCCTTTATTTTATGTACTGTCTCTACTATACAATGACTACCTAAACAAAATCTAAACATATGGATAGATTATGTGTGCAGGTAGATAGAACTGAAATGAAGGTGTAAAAGAAAGTGCTGGGAATTTAACACATTGGGCTGATCAATCTGTAGCACCAGTGAATTTTACACTTGATATTCCAACAGGACAAGAAGCGAGAACACCGAAGTATAACGTCAATGGTGTGAACTTTAACCCAAGTGTAAAATTTGATAACCCAAGTGGAGCAGCTCACTATAATCAATCTGTTAAATTAGTAGGAGATAAACAGATTACTTTCCAGTCTATTTACCAGTTAAGGAAGCACCTTAAAGAAAAAGGTATTCAAGATCCAATTCGATTGGTCAATAATCATTATCAATTAAATGTGGAAATTGCTAGTGATTATGATAAATTTATTTATTTGCTAGAGCAGAAAAGGCATGATGAAATATCCATCCAGCAGCTTTTAAATTACTATGAAGGTGATTTTTTAGCGGAGGAGGAGTACTCTTGGGCTATTCAAACCCAGCTGCGCTTAAAGCAAGGGATCTTACATGTACTCGAAATGTATATTACTACTACAATTTCTATTAATTCATTACTAAAATTAAACTGTTTACAAAAGATGCTAGAGCTAGATGAGTTTAACGAAAACTATATGTTTCTACTACTAGAATTTTTAATTGGGCAAAACAAAAAACAGGATTGTATAAAGTGTTATGAGAGGATACAAGAAAAATTATCGGAAATTGGTATTTCAGTACCAGAGAAAATTCTTAGTATTTATAATGCTTACATGATTCATGTTTAGGGATCTTTATTCTTTGCTTTCTCCAATATAAATATGAGAAAATCCAAGTAGAAAGGGGCGAATTGAATGGATTCATTTACATTTTATAATCCAGTGAAGTTACATTTTGGTGAAAATGCACTGGAAAAGCTATCAAATGAGTTAGCTCTGTATGGCAAAAAGGTGTTAGTTGTTTATGGTGGAGGTAGCATTAAGAAAAATGGTGTATACGATGCTGTCATCGAGAAGTTACAAGAAGCGGATAAAACAATATTTGAACTAAGCGGTGTTGAGCCAAACCCACGTGTAGAAACAGCAAGACTTGGTATTGATCTTTGTAAAAAAGAAGGAATGGATCTAGTACTAGCTGTTGGAGGCGGTTCCGTAATTGACTGTTCTAAGTTAATAGCCGCTGGTGCAAAATATGATGGCGATGCTTGGGATATTGTAAAGCGTAAAGTATTTGTGCAGGACGCTTTACCGCTTGGAACGGTATTAACGCTAGCTGCAACAGGCTCCGAAATGAACTCAGGCTCTGTTATTACAAATGCGGCTACTGAGGAAAAACTAAGCTGGGGTAGCCCTGCTGTATTCCCGGAATTTTCGATTTTAAATCCAGCGTATACAGTGACAGTACCAAAAAATCATTCAGTTTACGGTATGGTTGATATGATGTCGCATGTACTTGAACAATATTTCCATAATACGACGAATACACCGATTACAGATGAAATGTGTGAAGGAGTATTAAGAACGGTCATTGCAACAGCACCTAAATTAATAGAAGATTTAGAGAATATTCAGTTGCGTGAAACGATTTTATTAGCCGGAACAATTGGGTTAAATGGATTCTTATCAATTGGCTCTCGCGGTGATTGGGCGTCACATAATATTGAGCACGCTGTATCTGCAGTGTACGATATTCCACACGCAGGTGGTTTAGCAATATTACAACCACATTGGATGCGTCTAAGTGTACCCGTAAATCCAGAGCGTTTTGCAGGCATTGCAACACGCGTTTTCGGTGTTGACGCAACAGGGAAGTCTCCAGAAGAGGTTGCATACGAAGGGATTGATCGTTTATCGGCATTCTGGTCTTCACTGGGAGCTCCAAGTCGCCTAGCAGATTATGAAATTGACGATACAAAATTCCATCAAATTGTAGAGCATGCTATGCAAAATGGACCCTTTGGAAACTTCAACAAATTGCAGGAAGAAGATGTGCGAACTATTTTGCAAAACTCACTTTAACTTCTTTCAGCAAACATCCGCTGAAAGAAGTTAAAGCCTCCGGCGGATGTCACGGAATCGGAAAGGAGTTCTTTGTGCAAGCACAAAGAACTCCTTTCCGATTCCAGACGCAATTATGCCGAGGCATAATTGATAGATGGACATGAGGCTACGCGTTGTAGTCTCATGTTTTTTTGTTGTGCCAATAACTAGCCCTTTGTCGAATGTTCTCGTTAATTGTAGAATTGTTCAGATTTTGTTCAGCTATGTTTATTAAAATAAAGATAATAATAAACTAGGATGGAGAGGGAGCAAATGTTGAAACAAATGCTTGAAGATCGCGATGTCACATCGGGTTGCATAAAGACGTCATTTCAGCAGCATGTTTATAAAATGCAAAATTGTATAGAAGTATTGGGGATTGAAACGAAATCACTGCAAGTTGAGAATGACCAAATTGTCACTGGATATATCGTTGATCAAAGTATATTTTTAAAAAGCTTACAATGTGGCAAAACGAATATTGCCTTTACAGATGGTGTAAATAAAGCAACTGTACAAGTTTTTGTACGTCCTTCTGGGGAAATCGTAGTAGAAGCGAAACCTTATTTAGGGGATGCTGAAATAGTGCTAGTTTATTATCGAACAATACTAGCAGATACAGCTATTGCGATTGATTTAAAAGGTGCTTTAAAACATTATTTGGTGACTCATCAAATGATGAATAATGATGATTCAATTGCAGAGGTACATTACCAATCTATGCATCCTAAAGTATTGAAAGATTCTTATGCTGGTAATTTCATATTAGGTTGCTATCCAGATGGAAGAGAGATTACAAATGCAGAAGAATATGCATTAGCTAATCGATTGGCAACATTAAAATTCTCAAAAATCGTTATTCAACAGCAAGGTATAAAAAAGATGATCGTATTAAAAATGTTATTAACTTTTATGATAACAGATCATGTTTTTGTAAATAATGAAGAGATTCTAGATTGCTTAATAGAAGATACAATTAAACAAGAACCAAGCCATCTAATGCTGGTATAAAAAATAGCCAACTGCCTGAAATAAGGCAATTGGCTATTTATCTTATTTAGAAATAATATTTAGGATAATGATGTTATTGTTTGAATGTTGAGTTTTCCGGCCTTTCGCCAATATGCACCCAATCTAGTTTCCCATC
The DNA here is from genome assembly GCF_050280425.1 of Lysinibacillus sp. NPDC093190. Classification (NCBI taxonomy): domain Bacteria; kingdom Bacillati; phylum Bacillota; class Bacilli; order Caryophanales; family Bacillaceae; genus Lysinibacillus; species Lysinibacillus sp. NPDC093190. The sequence goes on from NZ_JBNNVG010000018.1 coordinate 103,051, forward strand.
ATCCTCATCAAATAAAATTGCCACTTTGGATACGCCCTTTTGACTTAAAATGACCTCTGTTAAATGATCGCGTACATCATCTAGAAAAGCGAGTGAAAGGTTGGGATCAGCTTCGGCAACTAATTCCACATGTAAAAATTCACCTTCTTTAACGACCTCTAAGCGAACGATATCTTTAATGTTTGGGTCATCCATAACAAGATGTGCAATATGATTCAGCATTTCTTCATCTGTTTCACCAATAACTCCACGTGCATTATCAAGGAAAACTTTTGCTACTACATAGAACATCATACAGCCAATAACCATTGAAACAAGTCCTTCAATTCTTGTCCAGCCTGTAAAGTGTGCGATTAAAATTGCAGCGAAGGCCAAGACATTCCCTCCTGTAGCAACTAAGTCTTCCATAAATACTAATTTTGTTGCTGGTTTTGCACGATGCAAAAAGCCAAAAGCTTTAGGAATTGATGTTATTCCAGCTTTTTCTTGACCGGCTTCATGTAGTATTTCGACGGCAGCTTTTGCAAGAACTGATCCCTCTAAAACAAAACCGATAAATAATACGCCAAGTGCAATGAGCATACCTTTAGATTCTCCGGCAGGATGCATAAAATGATGCAAGCCTTCTTTTACCGTTTCATAAGAAAGGATAGCTACAATAATAACAGCAAAAAGGCAAACTAAATTTACAATTCGGCCAAAGCCTCCAGGAAATTGTTTTGTCGGTGCTTTTTTCGAAAGCGCTGAGCCGATATAAACGAATAATTGGTTTGCTGCATCCCCTAGAGAGTGCATCATTTCTGCAAACATGGCAATATTACCTGTAAAGAAGAAGGCAGCCCCTTTAATAATTCCTAAAAAGGCATTGACACCCGCTGCCAACAGGGAAGGTTTATTACCGTTCTTTAATAATTTCAATATTTCTGACACGAAAGAATCCTCCAACTAATTTAAAATTTCCATTTCGATTTTTTCTATATAGGGCAGTGCTCGTAACGAACGATAAAATGACAGTAAGTTATCAGAGACTATTAATGATAAGCGTAAATCTAATTCGTGAAAAACATGATCATGATTCGGAACATCTAGAATGCGTATGTTTTCGATAATGATATTGTTTTCCTTTAGGAATTGTAAAAAGGATTCACTATTTTCATCATTGTTAATCTGAACTTTCAATGATATTTCTCGCATACGAATTCTTTTTGGCCCTATTTTCATTAGAAAAGGCGATAAAACCTCAATTCCGAAGACGATGATAATAACAGCTAATGTAGCATCTATATAGAAGCCTGCACCAACAGCAATTCCTATCCCTGCAGCTCCCCAAATCATTGCTGCAGTTGTTAAACCTGAGATACTATCATTTCCCCGTCTTAAAATAACACCAGCTCCAAGAAACCCAATTCCACTAACAATTTGAGCAGCCAGGCGAAGGGGGTCCATTGTAATATTGATTCCTGACCTAGGGGGTGTTGAGTAGGCAGTTTCAATCGAAATAATAGTTAATAAACAGCTAAATGTAGCAATAACTAAGCTCGTTTTTAATCCTACAGGCTTCTTTTTTAATTCCCTTTCAATACCGATTACTAAACTTAATGTGGCTGCAATTACTAATTTTATGCCAACTTCATATGTAATCATATTTTCCAAGGTTTCCATACGCAACCCTCCACTGATATTTCGTATTGCTAAGAGATATGCAAGGTGTCATTATTATATGTACATTACTTTGTTGTATTGTACATCACGATAGTAATGAAGTATAAGTATTTTTAACTTCTTGAAAGCAATTGTTTTCTGTAGCAAAAGCGAAGCGTCAGCTACAAATGTTTTTGGTAGCGAAAGCGAAGTGTCAGCTACAAATGTTTTCTGTACCGAAAGCATTGCGACAAGTCCAGAAGTGTCTCATCTCTATAGGTCGTGAGATGAATGCGGGTATAAGTTAAAACCTCCGGCAGATGCCACAGAACTGGAAAGCAGTCCTTAAGGATGTTAGCCTAAAATCATCGCCTCCATGCGATAATGACTAACTGACCTGCATCATGTTGTTGCTGATCTGCCGCTGCGCGCAAAAAAGACCTGCAGGCCTGAGCGCAAAACCGAATCCAGACGTAATTATGCCGAGGCAAAATTGATTATTGGAGGTTAGATTTAATGGAGAAACCAAAAATTCATCCATACATTCCTATTTTTATTGGCGTAATTTCTGTATCCCTATCCGCCATATTTGTAAAATTAGCAAATGCAGAAGCAGGGGTTATTGCGTTTTACCGTATGTTCTTTTCAGTGTTAATAATGGCACCTCTGTTTTTTTGGAAGTACACTAACGAGATAAAGGAATTAAGAATACGTGATTGGCTATTTTCTTCTGTTGCAGGCATATTTTTAGCCTTCCATTTTATTTTGTGGTTTGAATCGCTCAATTACACTTCAGTAGCAAGTTCTACAGTATTGGTTACATTACAGCCATTGTTTGCATTTATAGGTACATATTTTTTCTTTAAAGAGAACATTACTCTAAAAACCATTTTTGCAGGAGTTATTGCTATTGTCGGTAGTATTTTAATTAGCTGGGGAGATTTTAAACTTAGCGGTACTGCATTTTATGGAGACATGCTTGCTCTTGTCGCGTGCGCACTCGTTACAGCTTACTTTTTATTTGGACAAGATGTACGGAAAAGATTATCTCTTGTGACATATACGATGATTGTTTATGCTGTTAGTACAATTACTTTATTGATCTATGTTCTTATTAAGGGGGAATCGTTCGGCCCTTATTCTACTATGGACTGGATATGGTTTATTTTATTAGCGATAGTTCCTAATTTATTTGGCCATACTCTATTTAATTGGTCTATTAAATACGTTAGTACAAATGTAGTCTCCATCGCGATATTATTTGAACCAATTGGCGCGGCCATTTTAGCTCTTCTAATTTTTAAAGAGTATTTAATAGCCACACAAATTATTGGTGGATTCATTGTTATAGTAGGAATTCTCTTGTTTGTAGTCGACGAGAAAAAGATTTTTAAGTTTTTTTCAAAAAAGCTTGATTTTTAAAATGCTATATTATATATTATTACTTGTCCTTAACAAGAAGGACGACTTGAAAAAAATGAAAAAAGTTATTGACTTCTTGTTGAATACGAGTTATGATAATAAAGTCGCTGAAAACAACAGCAACTAAATGAACTTTGAAAACTGAACAAGCAAAACGTAATCAATAAAGTTTTTAGTAGCTAACCTTGAGTTGGTGAACGAAACAAAATTTTGGACATCAAACATGATGCCAGCAAAACAATTTGAGCTAATCAAATTTCTTTTATGGA
>NZ_JBNNVG010000019.1:0-75893 GCF_050280425.1 Lysinibacillus sp. NPDC093190
AGAAAAACAACTTTTGAGGAGCGTATTGAAATTGTCGACTACTGTTTGAAGCACCAGAAAAATTATCAGTTAGCAGCACACACTTATGGTGTTTCGTATCAGCAAGTGTATCAATGGACGAAGAAATTGGAAGCAAATGGTGAAGAAGGATTACGTGATCGCCGTGGTCGCACAAAAGATGAGGTTGAATTAACCGTTGAAGAGAAATTGAAATTAGAGATTCAACGTATTGAGCGTGAAAATGAGCGCTTACGTGCAGAAAATCTATTTTTAAAAAAGTTAGAGGAAATCGAAAGGAGGCATCGCTAAGCCAAATTCGCTTACAACAACGCTATTTAGCCATTCAAGAATTACATCAAGAGGAAAAACTTGCGATTCTTTTATTATGTGAAATCGCTGATGTTTCACGAGCTGCTTACTATAAGTGGCTAGGTCGCAAGCCTTCTAACAGAGAAGTTGAAAATGAAGCCATTTTAAAGGATATTCACCTTCTTTACCAACAAGTAGATGGCATTTACGGCTATCGTCGTATGGCGTTGACAATCAATCGTCAGCGAAAAGAGAATAATCAAGCGGTAGTTAATGAGAAGCGTATTTATCGTTTGATGCAGGTGAGTGGGTTGAAGTCCGTTATTCGGCGAAAGCGAAAGCCTTATCGTAAATCCCCAGCGCATCATGTGGCGGAAAATGTGTTAAATCGGGCATTTAAAGCGGAAAAGCCAAATGAAAAATGGTGTACAGATGTCACCGAGTTCAAGTATGGAAATGGGAAGAAAGCTTATTTAAGCGCAATTATCGATTTATATGATGGTTCAATTGTGAGCTACGTGTTAGGACATTCAAATAATGATCCATTGGTATTTAACACGATAAAATTAGCAATTCGTTCATTAAAAGAAGGTGAGCAGCCATTAATTCATAGCGATCGAGGCTTTCAATATACATCACACGGATTTAAGCGAATCATCGATAAAGCAAAACTGACACAAAGTATGTCACGTGTAGGTCGATGTATTGATAATGGACCGATTGAAGCATTCTGGGGCACATTGAAATGTGAGAAGTATTATCTACATAAATACGATTCATATGAAGAGTTAAAACTAGCGATAGATGACTATATTCATTTCTATAATCACTATCGCTACCAGAAAAGATTAAACGGCTTGAGCCCTTTAGAATTCAGGAATCAAGCCGCTTAATACAATCTTTATTATTTCCACTGTCTACTTGACGGGGTGCAGTTCTAAATTAGCTTTGCTGGTCATTTGTCATTTTTAGATTAAATAAGGATTTATTTATAACTGTAATTTCATACTTACTGTTCTTAAACTAAATCCCATTTTTTCATATAGTTTAATAGCATTATTCCCTACGTAAGCACTAAGTCTAACTTCGGAATATCCTTCCTGTCTCAATTGTTCAATGGCAACATGCATTAATTCTTTCGAAATACCTCTACCTCTAAATGTCTCTTTTACAAATAGTTCATAAATAAACCCATTTAATTGTTCCGTAAATTGGTCTTTATTTCCCCCAATTAGGATCCATCCCATTAACTCATTATTCTCTGTTGCTATCAAATAATAGCACCCTTTTTTTAGAAGAGGTTCTATAAGGTTTAAAACTTTTTCATTTGTTGCTCTTACTCCGCCCAGTGTACCCTCAAATAAAGCTTGTGGCGAAAGAGCTATAATTTCTTCTAGTTCTAAGTTGTTCGGCTTTCTAATTTCCATTTATAATACCTCTCATCTCGATCTCATATTTAGTTTTATTACCGATTTACCAATCTAACATTATAATTTAATATGTCTTTATTTAAGCAAGCCACTGCGATCCATCACGGTTGCTACTAGGCCTTGAACACAATCTGTAGTAAGTTCTTTGTTGCGCAGTGCTGTAAAATGCTGTGCTTGTATATGTTTCTTATCAATGCCCTATTTAATAATATTTTCTACTCCTCCCTGAAATACTGGTGAACCTGGATTCCAATTCGTCACTTCTTCTGCTTTTGACATAGTTGAAATATAATTTACGCTCACCGCACAGTATAGTTATTTACTAAATAAAAGGTGGTGACAATATGAAAGTTGAATTAAAGCTCACTTATTCTGAATTACTTTTGGTTTTCTTTGTAATTGAAAAAATCTTCTTCAAGTTAAGCAGGTGACAATGCTAAAGGAAAAGGCATTGTCACAGTTAAATTAACAAAATACATAAAAGTATTTTTCTTTTATTATTAACACATAATAAAAGCCACAACTTATTATGCGAAAATCCTGATTATAATTCTTCTAAATAGATTGTAACTATTATACTTTTTGGACTGTAAGTAAAAGCTCTTTCACTCACTGCCCTGTAATTACCATCAATATTAACTACATCACCAACGTTCGGAATCAAAGCTGATAGAGAGTCGTTGATGTCATACGTCATAATTACATCTCCGTTTTGTTCACAAAAATTTATATTAATATGTTCTAAATTACTACCCATCTTTTACCACCACCTTCTAGACTAATCATAGAATGGAAATGGTTAACTGTGTAATATGATTTTGATGCATAATAAAAAGCCACTCAATTGAGAGTGAATAATATGGAGGAACACACTATATCCGTATTTAGTAAAAGCTTAAAAAAACGGGCTTTATTGTCCTCCACAATTCATCGTTCTACTAGCAAAGATAAAACTCGTAACTATCCTTTGTAGATTAATGATATTAGTTCCCTATTTTTAGCTAGACATGGCACTAATTAATGTTTTATTATATAACGATTAGAGAAATTGATATCAGCAGATTAATAAATTGTAGAGGGGTGTTCCTTGATGACAAAAAGTAAAATGAATCCGAAGGTTGATGAGTTTTTAAGTAAAGCTAAAAAGTGGCAGGAAGAATATTCGGCGTTGAGAAATATCGTTCTTGACTGTGAACTGACTGAAGAATTTAAATGGATGCATCCTTGTTACACGCTTGAGAACAAAAACATCGTGTTAATACATGGATTTAAAGATTATTGTGCGCTTCTTTTTCACAAAGGTGCCTTGTTAAAGGATGCCCACGGGATTCTGATTCAACAGACTGAAAATGTACAGGCAGCGCGCCAAATTCGTTTCACTAGCGTTCAAGAAATAGTTGGAATGGAAACTATCATAAAAGACTATATTTATGAAGCCATTGAAGTAGAAAAAGCAGGTTTAGAGGTGCCAATGAAAGAGCATAAGGAATACATAATTCCTGAAGAACTTCACAATAAATTCAATGAGATGCCTACCTTGAAAACTGCTTTTGAAGAATTGACGCCAGGGCGACAAAGAGCATATATTCTACATTTTTCTCAACCTAAACAATCCAAAACGCGAGTGTCAAGAATTGAAAAATGCACGCAGCAAATTCTCGATGGAAAAGGATTAAATGATTAAGTTTATTGAGTCACACCTTTTTAATCGGTTTTGTATTATAAATATAAAAGTCCAATTTCAAAATTAAGAAATTGGACTTTTATATTTACATAGGAACAGCGCTCAATTCTTAGCCTGCTTCCATTCTTCATAACTGTTAATCAAATATTGTATCTTTATTAGGATTTCTTAAGAATTCAAAAAGCATTTTGATTTGAGTATCTGTATTTCTCCCTAAAGAAAGCTTTGGTAAATGATCTTCATGATAAAAGTTTACTCCTTTTGTTTCCAAACCATTTCTTGCTTGCCCACCAATAACCTCACATTGAATAAACAATTTATAATAATGATATGGTTGAGGCGGATGAGGATGCTTATTCATATCCAATACAGCAAGTAATTTCGTAGGAACTACATCGTAACCCGCTTCTTCTTTAATTTCTTTGACAATGTTTTCACTAGGCGACAAACCTATTTCACAGAAACCACCTGGCAAAGACCATCGATCATCAATTTTTTCTCTTACCATTAGTATTTTATTGTTATGAAATACTACTCCTCGAACATCTATTTTAGGTGTTTGATAACCTGTTTCATTCGTAAATAAATCCTTTATTTTTTTAAATTCTAATCCAGTGTATTCTCTCATGATCTCGGTACTTAAATTTCTTAATTCTTCATAACGTTCTATATCATAAACGTCTTTTGAAAAAGTTAATCCTGCTTGGGATATTGATTGTATCTTCTTTGCCCACTCTAACCATTTATAACTCATTGCGATTACCTATATTTATAAAATCAACAAATTGATTAACGCTGTTAAAAAAAGAATTAGGTTCAATATTAAATTCTAAAGTTTGATCATCCTGCAACCACCGAACTCCTACCGTATGTACATTTGCTGCACTTCCTGCTTGTATATCTGCATCACTATCCCCAATAAACATAGCCTCATTATCTCGCACACCCAATAATGATAATGCCTTGATTATTCCTTCTGGATGAGGTTTCGGGTTAATAACATCATCCCCTGTTATTATGACATCAAAGAGATCCTCCATTTGAAGAGCTTTTAATGAAATATCTAAACTCCTTTTTGCTTTTCCTGTAACAATTCCTAATTTAATATCATTGTCATTTAAATGTTTTATCATTTCATCAATTTCCACATTATGTTTAACCAAGTTAGAATGGTTCTCTAAATACTTTTTATAATACAATTCAATAGCTTGTTCTTTATTTGCATTTATTAGATTTTCTCTAATAATTCCTGTTTCTGAGGGACCGAACATTGCTTTTATTTCTTCTGAAGAAAGGTCTTTATTGTCAAACTCTTTGAAAACATTCTGAAAGGCATAATAACAAATTGGTAAAGTATTTGCCAAAGTTCCATCGAAGTCAAAAATAATAGCTTTCATAACACCCACCCCTTTATTTTCTTATATTTCCAACATTATCAAACTCTGGTTAATTGATCAATATCCTAACCACAGTAAAAGTTTGAAGTCTATTGCTGAGGAATCAGATATCTCCATACGAACGCTTCAAATATTGAGTCAGCAAATACCAGCAATTTGAATAAAAGAGACTATCTGTTTAATCGATAGCCTCTTCGATAAAATAATAACACGATTTAGTGCAATGATACCCTTTGTGCGTTCGTTTCCTGGATGTTGATTTAACAAATGACAATATGAAAAAAACCACTCATCGTGGAGTGGTCATGTTTATTATCTTTATCAAGTTTTTAAGCTTTCGATCTATCAGTTAAATCTGAAGTCAATGTGCTCTATCGGCCAACAGATGATACTTGTTGTCCCCATTATTTTTTCTTTAGGGATGAACCCTAACTCAGGATTTCTACTATCGTTACTTACACGACGATTATCCCCTAATACAAAGTAATGCCCTTCAGGTACGGTAGTTTCACCTAAATCTTGTTCTAGCGTAAAATCATAAGTAAGTGATCCAGGATCTTTTAAATCCTTCTTGTACTGATCTAAATAAGGCTCACTGTACTTTTCTCCGTTTATGTATAATTGATCATCCTTATACTCGATTTTATCTCCTGGTAGACCAACGATACGTTTAATAATATTTTTTTCTTCATTGTCAATCATAACATTATTAATAACAACAATGTCAAATCGATCAATTGACTTAAATTTCGGACCGATTTTATTAACAATAACACGATCGCTTTCTACCAGTGTTGGCTCCATAGAAGCTCCTTTTACGAGTACTGGCGTAAATAAAAACTGCTTGATTAAAAATGCCACCAATAAAGCGAATGCAATTGCCTTTACCCATTCAATAAACTCATTTGTTTGTTTTCCCTGTATTTTTTCTTCCAAAATTTCACCTCCTAGTGTTTCTCTTAATTAATACGTAAAAAAAGGAAAATAGTTTCAATTTTCTGTTCAAATAATTTATATTTTTTTGTAATTCACAAACAAAGGTCAAGAAGCCATTTTATGCGATTAACGACTATATCCATTCCTATAATCACTGTCGCAATCAGAAACGATTAAACGACCTGAGCCCTTTAAAATTCAGAGCTCAAGCCGCATAATACATTTTTATTATTAAATTCCCCATAGTATCTCCCCACTGAAGATGAGCCAAATAAGAACATAAAAAAAGCCCTCTACAGAAGAGCGTGGAAGGCAATAGAAAAATTTATTTACGATAAGCACATCTCTCGGGGTATTTTCCTCTTAATACAGAGTACTAAGGCTTCTACCGCCGTCATTCTCCCAACGATCAATGTCCCAAACAACATCAACATCTTCCCAGCCGTCATGTATTTCTCCGTTAGGAAGGGTACCAGTTCTAACTATAGAAATAATACATCCTCCTTTTTTATCAATTTCGCCTTGGCGTAATTGAGTCCGGATTTTGAATTGTGCCAGCACAATTTATTCCTTTCAAAATCCATGACATCCGCCGGAGGCTTTATCTTCATTCAGTAAGTGTTTGACTGAATGAAGATAAATATTTCTTATTTTTATATTATGTAATGTTATTTGTTTTGTTCATCGCCAAATATGGGGGGGTGTTTTGGAGCGAATCATCCAACAGCCACAGAACATAGAACCATTTCTATGGTTGCATACTCTTTAATACCGATAATACACACTCTCTGTTAGGGTAGCGAATCGTTAATGTAGATAAACTAACTGATATTTTTTTCTGGAAGGAAGTATGCTGTTCATAAATAAATAAGAGGCTGGGACAGAACTCGATTATTTTGAAAAATAGCGAAAATAGATAATAACTTTTTCGCTTCGATGAGTAGAGTGTTCCTTCCTAAATCAAAAAAATGTTAGACCGAAATACAATCGGTCTAACATTTTTTCTTTTTGTCCCAGCCTCTTTATAAGAAAGAGTGAAAGTTTTGAGGGGCTAATAAGATAGAAACTTTCGTTTAATATTTTTCCAACCTAAAAATTCTTTTATATATTCAGCAGGTGTTATGACAAGTAAGCTTTTAAATTCTTTGTAATAATGTGAAGGATCATAGTAACCATATTGGTCAATGTTTACAGGTGTCTCTTCAAAAGAAAAATGTTGAAGTAAGAGTTGAATACGTATGAATTTACTTAGTTTTTTTGGTCCAAAACCTGTTTTTTTGTAGAAAAGTTCTCGGATATATCGCTCAGAATAACCTGTTTTATGCTGAATGACATCTGGTAAGAACAGCCCATTATTTTCAATAATAGAATCAAAACAAGTAGCGAATATTTCATCACCCAAGCTTTTTTCCTTTTTTTGAGAACAAAAATACTCATTACAAATCTGCACTCTTTGTTCGAAATCTCCTGCTTCAAAAACAGCTTGTATAAATTTAGAGTCTAGTGTGCAGCCTAATTCAACATTAACAAACGGTTGTTGCACAATTTGTTTTAATGCGCAATTGTATTGAATAACTGTTTGTTTTGGATTTAGACGAACACCAAAATATTTACCTTTTGGGGTAAATGAATAAATTTCACGTGTAGTCGGGGTATTCCCTAAGACAACCTTTTGATCTTTCCCCATGTAAAACATTAAATCTTGGCAAGCATCAGGAATGACATGAATATCACTATTAATGCCTATTGGTTCAAACTCATAATAAAATAGTATATCCTGGTTTAAATTGCTGTTTGGAGTCAGTTCTCTATAAGAATACGCTTTTTGGACCAATTCAGGTTGGATTGGATAATAGCTACTCAATAAGCCGCCCCCTCACTTCACTCTTAGGTAAAATTAAAAGAATCCTTGCGCCTGTTCGTTGTAACTAGCTAAGACACATTTAGTTGATTGATACGATTCTAAAGCTTTTAAATGATTTTCTCGACCGACGCCTGACTTTTTGTAGCCGCCAAATGCTGCACCTGCAGGGTATTGGTGATACGTATTTATCCAAACACGTCCTGCTTGAATCTCTCGACTTGCTTTATAGGTAACGTTTGTATTACGTGACCATACAGCTGCCCCTAGTCCATACATAGTATCATTTGCAATTTCAATCGCTTCCTCGAAAGTTTTAAACGTAGTCACTGCTAATACAGGACCGAAAATTTCTTCTTGGAAAATACGCATTTTATTATTGCCTTTAAAAATAGTTGGTTTAATAAAATAACCATCTAAATTATCAAGGTGATTTTCGGCGCCACCGATTAAACATTCTGCGCCATCTTGTTTAGCAATTTCAAAATAAGAAAGAATTTTTTTATGTTGTTCTTCTGAAGCCTGTGCACCCATCATTGTTTCAAGTTCGAATGGATCACCAACTTTAATTTGCTTTACTCTTTCAATGGCTTTTTCCATGAAACGATCATAAATAGACTCATGGATCAAGGCTCTAGATGGACAAGTGCAAACTTCACCTTGATTTAAAGCAAACATAACTAATCCTTCAATCGCCTTATCTAGATATCCGTCATCAGCATCCATGACATCTTCAAAGAAGATATTAGGAGATTTGCCACCTAACTCTAGTGTAACAGGAATTAAATTCTCAGATGCATATTTCATAATCAGTTTGCCGACAGCTGTAGAACCCGTAAAAGCCACTTTGGCAATACGTGGGCTTGAAGCTAACTCTTTCCCTGCCTCTACACCAAAACCATTAATGACGTTTAATACACCTTTTGGTAATAGGTCTTGAATAAGTTCAACTACGAATAAGAATGATACCGGCGTTTGTTCTGCTAATTTTAATACAACACTATTTCCTGCAGCAAGTGCTGGCGCCAATTTCCAAGCTGCCATTAAAATAGGAAAGTTCCATGGAATGATTTGGCCCACTACACCAATAGGTTCTTGGAAATGATAAGCTACTGTATCCTCATCAAAAGGTGTCACTTGCCCTTGTTGTGCGCGAATGGCACTAGCAAAATAGCGGAAATTATCAATTGCCAATGGAATATCAGCATACATAGTTTCACGAATCGCTTTCCCATTATCCCAAGTTTCTACCCTTGCAATTTTTTCAAGGTTTGCTTCCATACGATCGGCAATGGCTAGTAAGATACGTGCCCGTTCTGCTACGGGTGTTTTCCCCCAAGTTTTTTGAGCTTCATGAGCGGCATCTAATGCTAGCTCTACATCTTCTTTTGTTGAACGAGCTACACGTGTAAATACTTCTTTCGTGATAGGCGTAATATTATCGAAATACTCTCCATTTACAGGTGATACCCATTCACCGCCAATAAAATTGTCATATTTCTTTTTGAATTGAATGCCAAATTCTTCAATATTCGGTTTAACATTAATCATAATTATCGACCCCTTTAATGATGATGATGATGCTGTTGTTCTTCTTTTACAGGTACCTCATGTTGAATCTCAAAACTACTTAATACTAATACACAAATCATTAAACTAGCCACAATATAAATATGCTTTGGAACGGCTTTTATAAAGATAGGAAACATCTCACGATTCCATACACCGATAGAAATGATAGCACTTACAATAAACATCATTGTAAAAAAGATAATGCTTAACGTTAAATATTGGGTGGTCATTAATGTTAGCATCGCGCCCATCATTGCTCCCATAAAACTAGATCCTACACTTTCCATGAATAGGTACATTGGTAAGCCTGTTGACAGTAAATAGCCTAATGCAATAGAAATAATAATAGATGCTATTGCACCTAGTACCATATCGGGAAGCCAGGTAGCCATATTCATCCCAACAGCAGTACTCATTGTCATAGAAATCAGCATTATACAGCACTTGGCCATGCCATGATTAGCAAAACGCTGTTTTAATAAACGGTTAGTGATTACCGTAAAAGTAACAATCACCAACATGCTTAGGAATGGTAGCATATAATCACTCCTTTAAGAGTTTTATTATATATGGCAAGACGAAGTTGTGTGACACTTCTTGTCAGGTCTAGGAACGTCTATTGCTGGGTTTCGATCAAAGAATCCAACCGGTTTTAACTGGAAATTGATGTAAGCAGTTGGCATTACAGGCCAATCTTCAGGGCGCGGGATATGATGATGGCCCATTGTGTACCAGACGACGATATCTTCATCATCAATTGAACGGTTCTTCTCAACGTATTTTGGAAGTCCATCTCCTCCAGCATGTTGATTTGGATACATACCTGTTGCATATTTTTCATTTTCATCAAATTGCGTAACGTGTAAATGGTGTTTAAGGAAACCGGCACGTTTCATAACGCTTGCTTCTTCATGAGCAAATGGGAAGCAATTTTCGCCAGGCAAAATTTTATATCCAACAGGTTGATTCACTCGGTTAAGTGAGTTTTTATTGATAATTTTCCAAGTACGCTGAGTTTTTAAATCTAAATTACGTAATGCTTCCTTCTCCGTTTTAAAGATACGTGAAATAGGATAGAAACCATTGCTATTCGGATTGTGTTCTCCCAATGTTTCTGATACTGTTTCTGTTTCAACTACAGAGTTATTATCACCGTCTAACATCGTATCAAGTCGGAAATTAAAGAAGTGTTGATGATGTGATGCATTTAATCCTGGAGAAATCTCAGATCCATATTTTGTTTGGATGCCATCTTCACATGTACCAGTGTTTAAAATACCTGTTAGTTTGACTTCAGCTTCAATTGTACCGTCTTGGTAGAAACTCCAATAGAAGCCGTAATCATAATTTCCAACTGTACAGAAGAATGAAATGACTAGTCGACGTGAGCGTCGTACTTCTACATGGCCTGTACGCCAATCTGTATGTTTCCAACCAATCCCGTAATCTTCTTCGTGTAAGCAAATCGCATTTTTGATCGTACGCGCATTTCCTTTAACATCAGCTACAACACCATCAAAGTATTGAATTTCACCTAAGCAGTCGCAACCTAGTTCTAACGAATTGGCTAATTGACCCATTCCATATTCACCAGCATCAAAGGCATTTTGTGTGTTATGCGAAAATGTTGGTTCACCATAAGGGACAACCATTTCTGATAATGCTGCACGATAAAGAACTGGACGATCCTTGCCTTTGTCATAGTAATTAATTGTGTATAATACAAGGCCCTCACGTGGTGTAAATCCATAGCGGAAACTCCACTTTTGCCATTTGATCAAATTACCTTCAATTGTAAAGCTTGGACCTTCAGGTTGAATGATTTCCAATGGTTTTAAGTCATTTCTAAACACAATTGATTCATCAACTTCAGGATGGTAATTACCTGATGTTGTTGGAATTGGACGTACACCGTGATCTTCTACTTTGTAAACTTCCATTTTGTTTAGATCTACATACGTTACAATACCTGTTAAAGGGTAAGCATATCCGTTATCTTCTAGTGATTGTTTTTGCCAACAAATCGCACGAAGTAAACGTTTACCTTCATGTTCCTGAACACCAAAATTCCCTGCTGACCAAGGATCCACCATGATTAAATCAGGATTGTCAATGCAACGTTTCTGTAAAGCTGCTACAAAATCAGGGTGGCTCTTTACTAATTCTTCACATTGCTCAAATTCCTCTAAGGCTACATTTGGTTGTACGCCAGGAATAAGTTCGTAGGAATCAACTTTTTCTGAAGTTAAATTTACAACTGCTTCAAATGTGTTCAATTCTTTATCATCTAAAATCACTAAAAATACTTGGCGATCTACAGTATTACCGGGTTTGTAATTTAGTACTTCTGATTTTTTAGGTTCATGTAACATCACCGACATAAATCGTACATGTTCAGACAACTGTTGCTGTTCCTTGACTATTTGAACAGCTTTTTCAATTTCTACTTCAGATAATGGTGATAATGGGTGACTTAGCTCAACGTTTGGATTAACCTTTACTGACATTCTATCAACCCCTTATAATTTGTTCTCTTTAATTATAATCAGAAAATTCAGCAAAGTGATTGTAAATAACGGCATTTCTATAGATTAGTTATTTTCTGTCTCGAGTGTTATTTTTTATAAAAATACTAATTGAGTTGTTTATAGTTCTCTTCGGGAGACCACCATTTAGACCGTCTTCCATCTTGCCCTTGCCGTAGCAATTCCCAATATACGTATCGTTAAATTCAAATATGCATTACGTGTTTGCAAAGGATCGTATGTCCAGGTCATTTTTTCGTAACCAATTTGAGAAGCAAGTTGTTTTTGTTGTAAAAAAAAACAGCTAAGCACCTATTTGCTTAGCTGGGTTTATTTTAAAATTATGCCTTAATTCTTCCCATGACAATCGTATTATAATAGTTGCCATCTGAAAGGAGTTTATCATTTTTCAAGACGCCTTCAACTTCAAAGCCAAGCTTTTTATAGAGCAAAATTGCTTTGTCATTTGTCTCTACAACATGCAAAGCCATTTTTTTAATGTCATTAGCGTCAGCCCATTCTACCGATGTTTTTAAAAAGTTTTTGCCTATCCCATAGCGCCAAAACTCCTTTAATACACCTACACCAAATTCTACTTTATGAGCAATTCTTTTAAATGGCGAGCCCGCACATCTAGAAAATCCGACGATGCGATTATCGACCACTGCCACTAAACACAAATTCCTTGGACTTTCTGAGTCTTCCTTAATAATCGTTTCAAATCCTTTCGTATCGATAAAGCCTTCCCCTTGTTCTCTATCGAAGTTTTCCGTTTCTCCATCAAGTTGTAGCCTTAAATCTGATAATACTTGGGCATCTTCGATATTGGCAGATCTAATTGTATAATGAAGTTCATTGCTATAGAATTCTTGGCTGTTTATGAGCATTATTGAAACCCCTCTTTACTTAGTTTGAAAAAAAATACGTGGCTGAATGTTCACAAATCGATTGTGCCAAACGGACTCGTGATGCTTTATAATTTGCTGTGCATTTAATACGTGACTATCTAATGTGGTATGTGCACCTTCAACTAAAATATTATGATGGTATCCATGGCTATAAGCATTTCGAATGGTCGTATCAAGGCAAAATTCTGTTTGAGCACCAGCGAAAATAAGCTGCTCAATTTGTTGTTCCTGTAAGTATTGCGCTAATTCCGTTTGATAGAATGCATCCCACGTTGTTTTTTGAATAACTTTATCCTCTGTTTGTCGTAGAAGCCCGTGATATAGATCCCAGCCTGGCTTGCCAAACGCAAAATCGTCATCTTTATTTGAATCCGTATGCTGGATAAAAATAATTGGAACTTCGCTATGCCGTGCCCAAGTTATTAACATATTAATGTTTTCTAATACTTTTTCATAATCAAATAAGTAGGTTTCACTATCCAAAAAGAATGCTTCCTGCATATCCACTATAATTAATGCCTGCTTCATATAGTTCTCCTTTAAGAATCTGACTTTAATTCTCTTATTGTACAAAAATATGTTTTCCATTTAAAGAGAATTATGAGAAATGAATAGCTAGTTGATCACCATAACGTATGGTGATCAACTACATGCTCTTATGCCAACTTTAATGTGCATTACGCTAATTTCGGCTCATTTTTATGTAAGATAGCGTTTCACTTTCGCTTCTAAAACATCTACTGAGTAAAGATAAAAACCCCTTCATAGCATAATGCCATGAAGGGGGGAAACAACATTTTATTTCATTAATTCTTCAACAAATTCAACTGGTACATATGTTTTTGTTGGTTCTAATAAAGCTGGTGCTACTTCAAAATGACGAAGTGCTTTATTATAGCCATATTCTTTTTGACCACGTGTAATTGTATAAGATAATGCACCTTTAGAAATAATTGCGCCTTTTCCTGTTGATTCTACTTTAAAGCCTAACTCTTCGGCAATTAAACGTAGTGGTACCATTTTAGTACCTTCAACTTCATAAAAGTCATTGTTAATAATTTCTTGTACGGCAGCTTTAGATGGATCCACTTCACCCGGATCAACCTCACCTGGCTCTTGTGCAATCGTATCTAAAACGACAACTTTTGAAGGTGGTGTTTGTGCTGGGATACTCATTGTTGCAATTGTATAGAACACTAGTAAATGTTGTTCTGCTAAATCCTCAGCCTTTACTTTTTTACCAGACAGGCTAAGTAATTCCGTTTCTTTACCAACATTTAACTTTAACGTGTTATCAGTATTCACTAGTTCTTTATTGAAAAAGTCAACTTCAACAGTTCCCATTTCTTTTGTTTCAACAATAATTACTTCTGGGTTATATTGTGGTGGATAAATCATTAGCATTGGCTTGTTTGCATACGTGTAAGCCGTTACTTTATCACCTTTTTGTAGTTTAACTTCTTTACCAGTATTATCGAAAACTAGTGTATCGTCATTTACGACAAAAACATTTGTATTTTCGCCTTCTTTAACAGTGTAATATGTTGAATCCTCACGTTTTTCAACGTTCTCAATTGTTCCAGCTATTTTAATAAAAATAGGTTGAACTTGCGGATTTTGTTCATTATTATCAGTAGCGTTCGTCACAACCGCTTCTCCTTCTTTTGCTGATGCAGTTGGAGCTACTACAGCGCCCCCGATTAATAATGCTGACATGGCAAATGGTACGACTTTCGTCATTTTCATAAAAAGCATCTCCTTCATTTCACGAATTCAATGTAGTAGTCGGTTATAAAAGAAAAAGGTTACAACATTTCCAACATTTTTTTCATTCACCTAAAAAAGCCGTGATTCTTTTACGATGAAGAATCACGGCTGTCACGCTAACTGTTTAGATTGGTTCGCGGGTATTTTCCTGCTTTGCGCGGGTATTTGTTCACCTTCCGCAGGTAATAGCATTTAATCATATAGAATTAAAACATGAATTGCAGTAGATTTAGTATACGCTGTAAAAAGTATTCACGCTCATTTTGCTTTTTTCGTATATTCAAAGCTATATCTGGGAGATCTGTAATGACTCCATTGACATTTTTCCGAATAAATTCTTGTAATGATTGGTCTTTATTCAATGTCCAGACAAACAAATCAATTTTTTGTTGCTTCACCTCTGCAATTAGTTGATCTGTTACCCATGATTCCTCAAGGGAAATAAAATCAACTGTTTCATCCATAAGCCCGATATTTAAAGCATAGACAATCCCAACACGTAAGTTCGGCGCCAATTTTTTTAACTGTGTCATCATTTGTGGATCTGATGATTGCACATAATACGTATCGAGCACCTTATAAGCCTTTAGTTTTTCTACTAACTTGGGCAATATATCTTCGGTTTCTTTACCATGAACTTTCAATTCAATTAGTAAGGAAACATTTAGAGTTTTTGCTACTTCAATAAAATCATCTAAAGATGAAATTTTGTCGTTAAAGCCATTAGCATGAATCGTTAATGTCTTTAATTCTCCGAGCGTCATATTGGCGATAACACCATTTTTACCAGTTAGTCTTCTTAATGTTTGATCATGAAATACAACGAATTGTCCATCTTCTGTTTGCTGTATATCAATCTCGATTAGATCTGCACCTGCACTTGTTGCGCTGACAAGGCCACTGATCGTATTTTCCACATTTCCCGTCGTGTAGCCACGATGAGCAATAATTTTGGTGTCTGGTGCATAGACACTATTCTCTAACGAAATAATATTCATCACACTTAATACGATGAAAACAACCAAAACGATGAAAGACAATGGCTTATAGCGCCTTTTCTTAACTTTCAGTGTAAACCTTGTCTTGCCGAAAGCAGTTGTATAATAGGTAACAGCCACCATTACTTGTGAGAACATTGCTTGCAACATACTAAATAACACGACGAAAACCATTTCTAAAAAAGCAAGTGTAATCCCCGCTGTGACAAGTGCCGCGCTCGGTATCAAACGCTCCAAAATATACAATGGCAAGGTGCTTATAATCGTAATTCCAAGCATCACAAGCATATGAACTGTAACAAGCATGGCTAATAATCCAAGGAGTTCAAACAAGCCCCGCTTTGAAAAACGCCAGCTCTGTATTAATGAACGAAGTATTGATATTTTAGGCTGGATTGTAAAAATCGGCAATGCCAAAATGCTCCGTATCCCTACTATTACTAAAACAATTGCAACAGCAGTATATAGTAAACGTCCAGAACGACTGCTCATTATTTCATCTGTCAAAAAATGTGGAATGGACATTGCTTGAGTAAACGTTAGCGGAAATATAAATGAAGCTAATGGCAATAAAAATGCAATATAAATAATTAAAAAAATGACTTGAATACTAAAAAAAGATATAACTTTACGGTTGAGCTGCTGCCATATGTGTAGAAATCGGTAGCGAATTCCCCTTTGTTGATGAAAGGCCATTAAAAAAAGAAAGCCCATTTCATAATAAATAAATAGCAAAACAAGCATGATCAAAAGAATAATCATTAAAATGACAAAGGGATGCGCCATAAAACTTTGAATATTTTGCTGAGTAATGTGTGTGTAGCCCGTTACTCGCAGCATTAGCTTAAATACGATAGTCGTCATAGGAGCAATTAATAAAAACTGACATAACTTAGTCAGTGCGAAAACCTGTATATAATCCAAACGATACATATAAATATTGTAGACAGCTTGTCGCATTACTTGTCCCGCTTTGTGCATTTACTCACCCCAGTCATACCTATCGTATCCCCTATCTTAAGCATCTTTACGATTTTTATAAGCTCTTCCCTATAGGATATGTAAATCCATTTATTTCAAATTACCTTTAGCACTTGAAATACAATTTGTCCCATATAATATGCGAGGAAAAATGATAAGATTTCTGTATTTATGGTGTCTATAAATATTTTCTTGAAACTTTTTTGTATGTAACTCGGTAAATAATAAAATCGATACAAATAAAGGGGGCTAATAATTATGAGACAAACAATGTTTAATATTGGTGATATTATTAGTACAACCGTACTTTTTGTCATTTTCCTAGCGATATTTTTCGTGATGATTAATACGATAAAAAAAATGAAATCGACTGCTCCTTTGCCTCCCCAAGAAACACTTCAGCAAAAAGTTGATGATTTAACAACACGAGTGAAAATGCTAGAGCATCAAGTGAAAGATTTATCAGAAAGACGGTAGCTTCTTAAAAAATTATTGTTGCATGAAAAAACGCTGTAAAGGTTATTCTTTACAGCGTTTTTTCAAGTTCTTATAAAAATATTATGTCAATGAAGACAATAAATAATTTGTAACAATAAACAAAGGTTGATTTTCACTCCGAGTTGGCGCTTTCCGTGAAAAATCAACGGTTCCTAATCAGGGTGAGTCGACAAGCTGAAACCCAAACTAGCTTTTATTAAACTATCCTCACACAGAGACAGAAAACACAACAGTTTCGACGTTCCTCACAAAATATTTAATAGCGAGATTGAATAAAATTACCATAGCTTTATGCTAACAAAGTAGCTTTTTTCGTAGTATTGAAAAAGGGACATAAAACACCTGTCCTGCCACTATGCTTTCGCACATCTGGCCCAAGCGGCTAACAAGCTAAAACGCTGTAAAGTTTATTCTTTATAGCGTTTTTCATAGACGATACGGCCATCAACAACTGTATAGGCGACTTTTACTTGTGGAATGTTTTCAATATCTATCGTAAAAAGATCCTCTTCTAGAATAGTAAAATCTGCTGTATAGCCTTTTTCAATCTTACCTCGAACATGGTCTTGCGCTATTATTTGTGCAGCTCCTACAGTATAGAGTCGTACTGCCTCAAAGCGCGAAACTTTCTCCTCTGGACCGTAGCCGTTATGAAATTCCCCAAAATTCCGTCTTGTTATTGCAGCATATATACCATGTAAGGGATTTGGTACTTCAATCGGGGCATCACTACCACCTGCAACAACTAATCCACGATCTAGCAGCGATTTTAACGGGTGCAAGCCTTTTGCTCGTTCCTCCCCTAGCCTAGCTAGTTCTGCCTCGTACTCTCCCTGCACAAATTGAGGCTGCATATCCACTGCGATAGGCAACGCAGTGAGTTTTTCTATAATACCTTCATCGACCAAGCTACAATGAATAACACGATCTAATTGACCTTCGCGAGGCGGATGGGCGGCAAATACTTTTAAAATTGTTTCAATGGCTAAATCACCAATGGCATGCACTGCCACTATTTGTCCATGTTGACGTGCAAGTTGAACATATTCCCCTAATTGTTCTGTTGAATGTACAAGCATACCGCAATTGTCTGGTTCATCACAGTACGGTTCACGAAGAGCAGCAGTACGTCCTCCAAAGGCACCATCGACAAAAATCTTCATGGCACCAAACTCTAAGTACGGAGAAGATGTTTCCTCCATCTTGGTAACTTCTTCAAATACCGAGTGGTGTTGTAATAAATGAACTTTAAACGATTGCTTTGCCTCCACGATTTTTCGAAAAGCATGTATTGGTTGAAGCGGTGGCCCGTAATAGCTTAAATCCTCAGAATGACCACCCACTAAGCCAAATGATTGCAGGGATATTACCGCCTTTTCAAGAGCATCCTCAATATACTCAGGCGTAATATGAGGCATATGGTTCACAATCATATACAATGCTGCATCTTTTAAGACTCCTGTTAGCTGTCCATCCACCTTATCAATGACGCCACCTTCTGGAGCTGGTGTGTCCTTTGTTATTCCCGCAAATGCCAGCGCCTTGGAATTAGCCAAAATTAAATGATGGCAGCTGCGCTTAATAATTAAATGCGCTTCCCCTAGAGCATCAAGCTCCACTAATGTTGGGAAAATAGGCACTTCAAATTGTGTCTCATTAAGCCCTATCGCGATGATCCATTCATCAGCGGGAACTTCTAGCATCCGTTCACGAATAATTGCCAGTAGCTCGTCCTTACTTCTGACGTTCGATACATCAATATGCTTTAATTTCTCCCCGTAGCCAATAATATGTAAATGACTATCGACAAAGCCTGGATACATCACATTCCCTTGTAAATGTTGAAAAGAAGTAGCATGTGGCGACAAGCTATCTACCGAGCCTGTCGCCACAATTTTTCCTTCTTTTACAAGGACTGCTTCAACTGTTTCGCCAACTTGCGCCATCGTGTAAATTTTTCCACCTGTCCATAACGTTGCCAAAACAATTCCTCCTATGCAATCGCTTCTAATCAATTATGCCTCGGCATAATTGCGTCCGGAATCGGCTTTGTGCTAGCACAAAGAACTCCTTTCCGATTCCGTGACATCCGCCGGAGGCTTTAACTTCTTTCAGCGGGTGTTTGGACCCCGCTGAAAGAAATTAAATGTGCTCGCTCTAGCCGACGGCGAACAATTACGCCAAACCATGCTGCCAGAACAGCTTTCACAATACCTACAACGATAAATGGTGCCGCACCACCCATGAATGCAGCTGTCCAAGTTAAATCTCCGACAATTTTTAACCAAGTCGTTCCAAATGCCAATGTCACAACCATTCCAATGATGTTCGCAACAATTGCGTGGAACATTGTAAGCCCAAATTTATCTAAGTATAAGCCCATTATAATTGCCGTCACAAGGAATCCAACAATATAGCCACCTGTAGGACCAACTAAAATACCCAATCCTCCCGACATACCGCTAAATACTGGAAGACTTGCTGCACCTAGTAAAATATAAAGCAGTACGGATAACGTACCAACTCTTGTCCCTAAAATCGTTACGACTAAGCCTACTGCTAATGTTTGTCCTGTAATTGGAATAAGTGGTAGCGGGATCGTTACTTGTGCAAGAACAGCAATAATCGCTGCACCAAATGCCGCTAACACATAATTATATGTACTACTCTTTTTCAAAACTAAATTGCCTCCCTTTACGTTAACTCATATTGTAAATAAGTTAACACAAAGATAAAGCAAATAAAAACTGTTGTCAATCTATTTCGAAAAATTGCTATAAAAAAAGAAATTGCTATAGTGAACTAGCAATTTCTCTTCATAAATTACCAAAGCGGATCGTTGGTAGGATCATCTTTTTGCAAATTAAAGACATATGGTGCTAATTGACGATAATAAATAAGAACTCCAATTATAAAGAAAATAATCCCAATCGTAATATTATTAAAAACAAAATGCATAAAAGACATAAAAGGAACCGGAAATGCTAAAATGCCACCCATTTGCATAGATTTTTTTGTGCGATATTGTTTTTTCCCACAATAAGGACATTCAAGTTGTCCATTTTTTCGGTACATTTTTCGAGCTTGCTTCTCTGACCAAGTTTCCCCACACTCAATGCACACAGGTAGACCATATCCTTTCTTAATTAACACGCGTTTAATAATAATGGAAACCCCTACCATAAAACTAAAAAGCAATATACCTCTAATTAAATCGTATTGTAAAATTGTCCATATACTCCATGTATCCGCTTCTTGCTGTATGCTAGCTGCCTGATGACTTCCTGAATTTTTATTGTGTGATAATAAATAACTAAAACCAATGGCAAAAAGCGTAAACGTTGCTAGTACCACACGATATTGCCACGGACTACTTCTTCTTTGTTTAGTTTTACTACGAGCTTTTTGGGCAATTGCCTGTTTTTTTTCATCTGTAAGCTTTACATCCCGAAGTTCATTTAGCACATCTTCTTTAAATTGATTCATGGCGTAACACCTCCCAATCATAGTCACCGATCGCTGTTGCAAGTTGCTTTCTAGCACGCTGTAATCTTGTACGTATTGTTGCTTCTGGACAACATACGAGCTGTGCAATTTCCACTGTCGTCATATCCTCAAAATAATAGAGAATCAGTACTTCCCTATATGCCACAGATAATGTAAACAAAGCTTCTACTAGCTCTCGTTTTGTGGACTTCGCAAGAAATTCTTTTTCAGGCGTGACTGTTGTCGTACGCCCTGTTATTTTTTCAAAGAGTGTCAGTCGTTTACTTTTCCAGCTACGCAAATAATCATGGCTTCGATTGACCGTCATTTTCACTAAATATGTACGTAATGATGATTCTTGACGAAATTGCTCCTGCTTTTGATAAAAGGCGATAAACACATCCTGCACAATGTCTTCAGCTGTTGCTTCATTTTTTACATATATATAAGCAACCTTTAGTAAATAGTCACCGTGCTCTGCAATAATTTTTTCGATATCCATTTGTTGTCCCACCTTCTTTCTAAACTACTGACGGATGCCACTTCGTTTCCGATTCATTTTATTAAAAAAATTTTTAAAAGAAAAGAATCTGCAAAACTCCAACGACTTTTCGTTGAAATGAAGCAGATCCTTTATGATTTAATCAATTATGCCTCGGCATAATTGCGTCCGGAATCGGCTTTGTGCATGCACAAAGAACTCCTTTCCGATTCCGTGACATCCGCAGAGGCTTTAGGCCAACAGATGTTTTTTGTGCGAAAGCGTAGTGCTAACGCAGCGGCAGCAAGGTGTTTTGTCTGTGCGGAAGCGAAGCGACAGCAACAACATGATGTTGGTCACTCAGTCGTTGCCACAGGACGTGGCGTTCTTAGACTGAGTTCCTCTATATTTCAGCGGATGTTTGGACACCCGCTGAAAGAAGTTAAAAATATTTCGCTGAATAGAACGCTTACATTTTAATATCCGCCAGTATCAACATCTGACTTGGTTATTTACTATTTCCCGCATCACTATATTGATTAAAGACCGTGATTTGGTTACGACCGTTGCGCTTGGACGTATACAGTGCTGTGTCCGCATTATGGATCAGCTCTTCGACCGCGGTAATCTGGCCTTGATTGTTTGTACTTACGCCAATACTAAATTCCAAATGAACGGTCTCATCATTGATTGTTAAAGACAGAGAGTTTAATGTTTGATAGAGATTTCCCGCCATCATTTGCACAGATTCATCTTCCTTTAATTGGCTAAGAACAATAAACTCATCTCCGCCAAAACGAGCAACTATCGACTCAAATGGTTGAAAATAGTCTTTTAATTTAGTAGCAGTAATCGTTAAAGCATCATCACCAAATAAATGACCATTTGTATCATTGATTTCTTTAAAATGATCTAAATCAATCATCATTAATGCTAATTGCTGATTTTCTGCTGAAGCTTTCTCTACCATTTTCTCAGCATTCTCATCAAAATAGCGTCGATTATATATATTCGTTAATGGATCAATGTAAGAAGTTTTTTCAAAATGTTTCTTCTGGTCATTGTACTCCATCTCAAATAACAAATGAGTATAATTTTCCCTTTGTTTTTCCAACAGAATGTTAATATATTCCTTTTGTATCGAGCACAATACAAGTTTATTACCTTGCTCTTCTATCAGGCTCACCAAAGAATTGTAGATAGTTTGAAGCATAGATAAATCATTATTTTGTAAAGCATAGTGCTTCGACTTTTGATACAAATCAATGGCCTCGCCAATGCGTCCCTGCTTTTCACAAAGCAAAGCATAGGCATTTATAACCTCCAATTGTACCTTGGAATAAGGTGGTTTCTGAATCATTGTTAACAGTTCTTGCAAAAATTCATCTGCCTCATCAAATTCTTCCAACCAAATTTGTGCAACAGCTAAGTTTATTTTTGAATAAATTATCCCTGTATAAGGATTGTCATGCTTTGTCTCAAAAAAATTAGCATAGTATAAGCTCTTTAATGCAAAATCCTTCGCTTTTTGATAGTTCCCTATAGAGTTTTCTAAGTCGCTTAAATTATTATAAATTTTCCCTATACTATCTATATGTTGAATACGCTCTGCAATCTCTAATCCCTGGATCATAAACTCTTTAGATTTTTTTATATGGCCAAATGTCCCCCAATAAATGGCTGCTAAAATATAATGATGGATTATATCGATATCATCGCCATATTGAAAGGTTAATTCGCGATATTGCTCAAGTACACTAATGGAATCTTGCAAATCACCTGTTTGAAAATAGCTTGCACAGCTATAGCGTAATAATAGGATTGCTTTTTTATACATACCAAGCGCAATAGCACTTTCAATTGCGACACTACTTAATTCTATATATTCTATAAAGCGATTCGCATTATACAATTCATTTAGCGTAATCCATAATTCTTCAAACTCCTGTGTGTTCATACCGCCCCTCCTTATATTAACCCCTACTTCTTTAATACTATCTTTATGTGCATAATATTACAATTCCTCAGACTCATTTATTTTCAAATTTATGAGTAAATTTAACCTAAAAATAATAATAAGTGATTCATTTATCCTAAAAAAATGTATATACCTGCAAAAATAACTCTTTTTATATGGAAAATATTTATAACAGTACAAAAACTATAAGTCCCAGGCAAATAAAAAACAAGTCTCTTCTTTAAAGAGACTTGCTGACTGTCGTAAATGAAATGAATATAAATTACTTTATGCATACAAGCTATTAAGATTCTTCAATACCTAATATCGACTTTAACTCTTCTGATCTTTTTTGACTAAGATGTACAATACCGTAACCCTCTTTATACACATAAAGTGATTGACCGTAACTAACCCAGACATCTACACGAACTCCCCCTAGCATAAATGAATAATCTGGCGGGCTTTCCATATCTTCAGCAGGCTGCCACTCTGTTTGTCGAAAGAATTGCATGACTTCCTGTTCATTTTGGATGTTGAGCTTAGTAGTGCTTGTGACTGTTGGTTCACTAATTTCCACATTGTTTAATACGCCGTAGTGTGTGACAATTCCATTTTCATCAATTGAATGGTTACTATTTGATTCTAAACTGACATAATCTCCTTGATGTACGGAAAAATCATCCATTACCGGATACCAAGTAGCTTTTGGGTACTTTTTCATGATTTGCTCTTGAGAAAGGTTTTCTAAGTCCTTCGGAACAACTCCTTCAACAAATAGAAAAGCATTGGATTCTACCTCTACTTTAATGACTGTTCCCATATACATAGTTCCATGTGAATTACTATAATAATTCTTGATGCCATTTTGCTCCTGAAACGTTTTTGCCTGCTCTGCAAAATGTTTATCAAAATAACGAAGAGCATCTTGAGCAGCTATTTGTTGTACTATATCTTTCGGAAAAGTTGGATATTTTTCTAGATAAAAGGTATTAAGCTTTTTTCTAGCTGTATACATTGGTAACAATGGCTCCAAATACTTCTTAAAATATTTTTCGACTCCCTCTTCTTTAAAAAGCTCAGCATATTCAGGTATTTGTTGTATCCTAACAAGCTCGTCATAGCGCTCATTTCTCACAGCCTTTAGCTCTGCCTCAGAATATTGAAGACCAAGTAACTTCGCATAATAATAAATGGCAACTACCTTCTTGTAGCGTTCAAATGCCTCTTTTGAGTAAAATTCCTCGTCTTGTTTGCCCCAATTGATACGTGTGATTTTTTCAAAATGAGTAAGCTGTGTATCGTTAAACAAGTTTGCTGATTGTTTCGTTTCCTTATTTAGTAGCTGTACCATGACAAACCCAACTAAGCAAAACGTCAAAATTGCCGTTAAAAGCGCGAAACGAATGGGTTTTTTAGCTTTGACATTCTGCTTCTGTAAGACACGTTTTTTGACACGCTCCTTACTCTCATCCATATCCCCTGCTACTTTCACCATTTCCTTTTGCCATTCATTCATGTCCAAGCACCTCCCATTCCTCCTGCTTTAAATGAGACTTTAAGGCTTCTCTTGCCCTTCTTAGCCTTGTTTTCACAGTGTTTTCTACAATACCTAGAACTTGTGCTATTTCGGCAATCTTCATTCCTTCATAATAGTAAAGGATGATTGGCTCTCTATATGTTAATGGAAGCTTTAATATAGCTGCCCCAATATACGATCTTTCCTCCGCTTCAATCAATGTAGCGCGCTGTATGTTAGCCTTCACCGGAAATATTTTTTCTTGTAAAATTAATTTCTTATAATGCCAGCTTTTTAAATAATCTTTGCTTTTATTAATCGTTAACCTCGATAAATAAGCACGTAGCTGTCCACGTTCCTCATAATCATGCTGTGAAAATTTTATAAAAACCTCCTGCACGATATCTTCTGCTGCATGTCTATTTTTCACGTAAAAATAGGCGAGACGTAATAAATGCTCTGCATGTTCATCCATAATTTTTTCAAGTATGCCATCCACCTCCCCCTCTTACACTATAAACGACTGCCAATAAATGATCGTTTCACTTATTTTTTAAAATTTCAATTATCGTATTGACCTTGGAGCATACTCCAATGTTAGGATAAATTCAGGAGGTGCTCACATGCTTATCAAACAATTCGCAGCTAAGTATAATTTATCTACTGATACCGTACGTTACTATGAAAAAGAAGGATTACTACATCCAAATAAACAGGACAATGGCTATCGCGTGTATGATGTCACTTGTGAACATACAATAAAATTTATTTTAGTATTAAGAAAGGTTGGTTTTACATTACAAGAAATCAAACAGCTTCTTACACTAGAACATAAGCCCATTTCAGATTCCTGCAATCAAGAAACAGTACAGCTTTTCTCAGCAAAGATCACCCACATTGAACAGCAGTTAATTTTTTATCAGCAGGCACTACAATCCTTACAGCTCACTCAAACATTATTAGCTGAAGGAAAATACGCGGAAAATAAGTTAGTCATCGGTTCACTGATCGAGGATATGTATAATAAATTACAAGAAGGAAGTGGTCATCATGAAACTACGTAAAATTATTTCATTGGAATATTTAATAGCATTTTTAGGAAGTGTATTTTTCTACTGGCATTTTGAATTTTCGTTGCTATATTTTGTACTGTTTTTATTACTACCTGATATAACAATGCTAGGCTACATTGTAAACACTAAAGTTGGCGCGTTCTTTTACAATCTTGGTCATAGTTTAGTTGTTCCGGTCATTCTCTTGATTATAGGCTTTGTCACTGTATCGACACCGCTACTAATGGCCTCTATTATTTGGCTAGCTCATATATTTTTAGATCGTGCACTAGGCTATGGTTTAAAATATGATGAAGCCTTTACTAAAACTCATTTACAACAAATAGCTTAAGAATCGAAGTTGCGATCTTATCGGCGGTTTTGATAGTTTTATCAGCGATGTTTGCCGTTTTATCAGCGATTCTCGTACATTTATCAGCGATGTTTGACATTTTATCAGCGATTCTCGTACATTTATCAGCGTTGTTTGACATTTTATCAGCGATTCTCGCACTTTTATCAGCGATGTTTGACGTTTTATCAGCGATTCTCGTACATTTATCAGCGATGGGCTCATTTATCAGCGATTCTGTTCACTTTATCAGCGCTTATGTTTACCCTTTCAAAACCGATTTTTCGGAGGGATACTATGGTGTTGAATTTAGTTCTTCATTTTCTTTTAGAAATTTGTGTGATATTGGGGTATACAAACTGGGAAAGGCATGTTCTTCAAGCTTTTACTTGGCATTGGAGCACCCGCTTTGTTCGTAGTTATTTGGAGCATGTTCGGTTCACCTAAAGCAACATTTCCATTGAATGGGACTTTGCATTTTATGCTTGAATTTGTGATATTCTCTTTAGCCATCATAGCTCTGTATGCTACAGGACGATCACAATTAGCGACTATATTTGCCATACTACTCATCATTAATCAGATTTTATTGTCCGTATTTCATCAACGCTAAAAAATCCACGTTTTTAAAAGTGGATTTTTTAGCTTTTTTGAAGGTATTTATATATCGCTGTAAGATTAGCTTTAATACCGTTTACTCCCTTCCATTCCCTATACTCTTTAGGTATATCAAATTCAAAAATAAAATCTTCTAGTGACAATTTGTGTTGAAGAGCTTCTTTTGCGCGTTGAGTTATTAAAGAGAAATAATCAATTAATGTATCGCATAAAGCCATATCAGCAACATTACCATGACCAGGTACAATTACATTTATATCGATTTGTTTAACTCGCTGTAATATCGTCAAAAATTCTTCAGGGTTATAAATCGGTACATGTAAATCTTCTGTCGCTAAATCACCCATAAAAGCTATTTTTTCTTTAGGTAGGTACATAAATGTATCACTCGGTGAATGTCCTCCGCCTAAACAGTATAATTCCACAGTTCTATTGGAACCGGTGATGGTCAATTTCTCTTCAAACAACAAGGATGGTAACACAATTTGTAATTGAGATAAATCATCCAACACTTTCGTCATTTCTTCATATTGGTTGATTAAACTCGCTTTTAAAACGGTATCTTCTGTTGAATCGATTTGATTTTTCAGCTGAAACAGATAATGATTCATGTCCTGCTTTTCCTTCTCATAATCTTCAATCTTATTTTTTTCTTTGCACAATTTTTCTGTTACATATGTAGAAATAATCGTTGTATCTGAAAATACTTGATTTCCAAAAACGTGATCCCCGTGATAATGACTGTTTATCAAATACTTAACTTTCTTACCCATTAAACTTTCAGCTTGGCGTCTTAACTCTTCCCCCGCTGAAGGAGTACTTAGCGAATCAAAAACTAGAAGCTCGTCGCCTAAATCAATTATTCCTGCATTACTCCAAGCGCCTTGTCCTGGTTTAGCAATGGCAGCAAACACACCGTCACTTAAAGTATGCAAAGTAAAATATTTTGTTTCTACAATCTCCTGTTCCATTCATAGCTCCCCCTAGCAGTTTTTACATATTATAGCATTCAAACTGGAAGATAAATCAAGACAAAAAGAAAAAATCCACTCTTTTAAAGTGGATTTTCTTCATATTAAATAAGTCGCTTAATCTTCGTTTCATATAACGCAACAATTAATAAACCGCCAAGTATAGGGGTTAAAGAACTAAAACTGAAATAAAAACCTTCATCATTGTATTGTCCTAAGAAATGAAATTGCAGCCACGGGACGCCATATGTTTCACCTACACCGTATAAAAAAAATGTGCTAAATAAAAACAATGCGAGACATTTTATAAATTCATTTCTCTTCATACAATTCACCTCACTTAACGATGGTCATATGTTTTGCATAGGCTACAAGATCTTCGATTGTTTGCTTAGCATCTACATTAAAAATGCTATATTGATAGCCGTTTTCCTGCCAGCTAATAGAATGGAATTTTTTCTCGTCCATAACAGTACCTTTTTGACCTCGGATGTCCATTTCTTTTTCACCTTTAATAGACTCTACCTTCTTAGCATTACTATTTGCTTTAAAAACTGTTACTGAAATATCTTGCTGACCATTCTTCGAATAATTAAAGGTATACTCTGAACGATCTTCCATCCCTTTATCTAATGAAATTTCCTCCAAAGATAGTCCATTTTCTTCTGGCACCATTAAAAATTCGCCGAGCTGTTCTTTCACTGTATCCAGTGTCACTGACTCAGATTCAGGTAAACTTATTTCTTCCACTTTTGCATCCTTCGGAATATCAATTGTAAATTGTGCATCATCAATTTTTGCACTGTCATCCAGTTTCGTATACTCTGTTGTCATTTTATTTCCAGCACTATTTGTTGTTGTCTTTAACGTCACCCATGTTTTTTTATCAACCCATACTTCTATATCACCTAATAAAGAATCATCTTTTTTAGCTTTCGCGATAACTTTATACGTATCTCTTTCAGCAATCTTTTCCTCTCCTGCAATTTTCACATCATGTGTATCCTTTATTGCATTAAATAGTAATTCTAACTGATCTCTTTGTGATGGGAATTCATCTAACCCACCTTTGCTAATATCTATTTTATGAACAGTGTTTTTAACAATATCATACATAATAACCTGTGAGCCATTGTTGACTGCGATGCTATGCTCACCATTTTCAGCTGTTGTCTCTATACGTCGTTTACCATCTTTAGTCCACTCTTTGACTTGAGCTTTTCCACCAGCCTCGCCCATATCCATTGTGTATTCAGCGTAATAAGTAAGTGGTTCTTTCGTTTCCTGTAATGCATGATCAATAATTTCCTGTGGTGAATATGCCCCTTCGGTATTACAACCTACTAAGCTAAATGTTAGTGCGGCAACTAAGCCTGCTGCACGTAATGATTTTTTCCAATTCATTGTCAAATCTCTCCTTTAAATGATGGCAACCAGCAAAGTACAGCTGTTCCATTGCCTTCTTTCGATACAAGCTCTACTGTCCCACCATGCTTTTCTATTATTTGTTTTGCAATATTTAATCCTAGTCCAGTACCCCGCTCCCCGGCCTTTGTTCGTGCTGTATCTGCTTGGTACATGGGCTCGAATAACTTTTCGATATCCTCTTTTTTTACACCTTGCCCGCTATTTTGAACAATGATATACATACCATCCTGCTTATTTAGTGCTGGCGATACAAAATCAAAACACCATATAGAGCACTGTCCAGCATTCACGGCTGCTAGATCTATCGTTGTACCTACTGCTCCATAGCGCCAAGCATTACTCATTAAGTTGTCGATCACCCGTTGAAGCTGCTTCGGATGCACTGCATACATACCCTCTATGTCACAAGTAACTTCAAGCATAAATCCTTGATCCCTGCATAGTTGCTCATAATCAGACAGAGCCATTTCAAAAAACTCTGCCCCATCTACTGCAACAAGTTCTAAATGATAGCTTGTCGATTGCAATAAAGTGTACATTAGTAAATCCTCTAACATATGCTTCATCGTTTCTGACTTTGTTAAAATAATCTGTCGGTACTCGTCTTGCTGTTCTTCTGATAACGCCTTGCTTTGTAAAGACTCAGCATATGCTTGAATGGCTGTAAGAGGGGTTTTCAAATCATGGGAAATACTTGCAATCATTAACTCCTTTTGCAGTTGTTCAGTTTTTAAGTGAGCACGCGCAGTTTCAATTTCGTCCTGCATGGCAAGAAAGGTTTGGGCAAGTTCCCCAATTTCATCTTTTCTTGCCACTAAATTTGATTCCACATGCTCCCCCTTTGCAAAAGCACGCATTTGCCGCATCAGTTCATGTAACGGTCGATTTAATCTACGGTTAAGCAGCATCATAACTGCAAAATAAATAAGGAGAAATAATAATATAGAGCTAACTATTACAAGCCAAGAACGACTTTCTACGCCTTTTACCCAATCCGTCCTAACTAATTGAATCTCATAAACCCCAAGCAATTCTCCATCTTGATAAACAGGTTCTTTATAAGTAAAGGCATTGTAATTTTGCTTTAGCTCATATAAACCTTTAAAAATACTATCTTTAGAATCAAACACCTGTTTCAATGGATTAGAGGAATACAAACGTAAGCCTGATTTCGAGTAAAGTGTAATTGCGAGCTGATCATTCGTCAGTGCTTCAATATCTTTTATATCCGCATTTTTTGTATAATACATAGGATTTTCGAGAACAGATTTTACCTGATTGAGCTCTGTCCATTTTTCAAAATACTCAGCAACGTTTTTATCTTGATAATAGGCATTGATCCACACATAAAGGCTATAAGCACCTGTTATCGGTAAAACCATCACGATGAAAAAAGTGATGAGTAACCATGTTTTAATCTTCATAATAGTTCACCGATAAAGCGGTAACCCTTGCCCCATACTGTTTGTATATAATATGGTGATTTGACTGGATCTTTTAGCTTTTCTCGTAGCGCCTTTATATGTACTGTAACTGTATGTGTGTCATCTACGCTCATCTGTTGCCAAATATGCTGATAGAGCTCTTCTTTTGAAAAAGTTTGGCTTGGATTTTTCGCAAGTAGTTTTAATAGAGCAAATTCCTTTTGTGTCAAGGTAAGCTCTTCATTATCAAGGCGCGCTGTTTCCTTCTGCCAATCAATTTTTAAGCCGTGTATAAAGGATGTTACAGCTTCTGTCATTTCTTTTTTCGTATAACGTTTCCAGCGACGCAAGTGTGAGGCAACACGTGCCTTTAACTCTTCTAAGCTAAACGGTTTCGCTATATAATCGTCAGCGCCCTGCAAGCCCTCAACCTTATCTGCCTCTTCCTTACGCGCACTCATCATTAAAATAGGAACATCACTTTCCCACCGAATATTTTGGCAAACCGTAAGACCATCCATCTCAGGTAACATCCAATCGACTAACACTAAATCGAACGTATCGGCTTGAAAATCCGCTAGCCCTTCAAGTCCTGTTGTTGCCCAAGTAATTTGGTAACCCTCTTGCTCAAGCGTATCCTTCACAATACGCCCTATCGCCGTATCATCCTCAATCAGTAATAGCTTTTCTCTCATCTGTTTTCCTCCTGTAATAACCTTACTATGTAAAAAGACATTTTTTCTGAACTTTATACTTTCTTTATAATTACCATAGATTTGGTTATCCGTCACTTCTCGTTTTATGTTAGTCGGACAGGGTGAGGTATCCTTCTCCTTCTGTTGTATCCGTCGGTTTGAGCTGACTTTCCGTTGCTTCGCCTTTTCTTTCCGTCGTTCTGCTCGAGCTTTCCGTCGCCTTCTTTCCCATCCGTCGGTCTGCTCGAGCTTTCCGTCGCCTTCTTTCCCATCCGTCGGTCTGCTCGGACTATCCGTCGCTTCGCCTTTTCTTTCCGTCGTTCTACCCTGACTTTCCGTCGCTTCGCCTTTTCTTTCCGTCGTTCTACCCTGACTATCCGTCGCTTCGCCTTTTCTTTCCGTCGTTCTACCCTGACTTTCCGTCGCCTTCTTTCCCATCCGTTTAATCAAACAAAAAAGGAATGCACGCAATTTGTGCATTCCTTCCATTCAGTTAGAAAAATAAACTTAAAATAAAGTAAATAGTTGCAGCCATGACTGCTGAAATTGGCATGGTGATTACCCATGTTGTCACGATTTTTCGTGCCATGCCCCATTTAACACCTTTAACACGGTGTGCTGTTCCTACTCCCATGATAGATGAAGAAATAACATGTGTTGTAGATACTGGTAAGTGAATTAATGTCGCACCGAAGATGATGGATGCAGAAGCTAGGTCTGCTGCTACCCCGTTTACTGGACGGATTTTCATAATCTTGCCGCCGACTGTTTTGATGATTTTATAACCACCTACAGAAGTACCAAGACCCATCGCACATGCTGCTGCAAAACGTACCCATAGAGGAATATCGTCTGTATGATGCAAGCCTCCTGCAATTAAAGCGAGCGTAATAATCCCCATCGCTTTTTGCGCATCGTTTGTACCATGAGTAAATGATTGTAAAGCGGCTGTACCAATTTGCATTGTTCGGAAGCCTTTATTCGTTCGATATAAATTTGTATCCTTAAATAAAACTTTCATTAAAGTCATCATTAAGAAACCGACTGCAAACGCAAGTAATGGCGAGAAAATAAGTGCCTGAAGGATTTTTATAAAGCCGCTATAGTTCAATATATGAAAGCCAGCAGCCGCAATGGCAGCACCCGCCACTGAACCGATTAATGTATGCGATGAACTAGACGGAATTCCAAAGTACCATGTTACTAAATTCCAAGTAATCGCTGATAATAATGCCGCTAAAATAACGACAGAACCTGTAATATCTCCATCAAAAGCATTTAAGCTGAACGGGTCAACAATATCCTTTGTTAATGCTTTTGCTACCCCAACGAATGTAATAGCTCCAACGAAGTTCATAAGGGCAGCCATATATACTGCTGTACGTGGCTTCAAAGCTCTCGTTGATACAGAAGTTGCTATTGCGTTGGCTGTATCATGGAAGCCGTTAATAAAATCAAACACAAGTGCGAACATAACGACTAATATTGTTATCAGTAATATCGTATCCATTTCTTACACTCCATCTTACGCGTTACGCATAATTATTGTTTCAATTGTGTTCGCTACAGTTTGACAGCAGTCTGCAATATCCTCAAATTGTTCGTAGATACTCTTGAACACGATGATACGCATCGGATCTTTTTCTTGAATAAATAATTGCTTCATAGACGAGCGGAAAATTTCATCACATTCACGCTCATAGTCCTTAATTTGAATAGCATGTTTACGCATATCAACAAGCTTTTTACTATTTAATAGCTCCATTGCTTGAACCATTTCGTCTGTACTTTTCGCAATATATGTTAAGAATTGGCGCATCGGATCTGTAACTTCAGTTAAATTATACATATCAAAATGAGCAATACAGCCTTCCATACCATCAATGACATCATCTAATTTATTGGCAAGTGATAAAATATCTTCACGCTCAATAGGTGTCATAAATGATTTATTGAGCATAACGATAAGCTCGTGAATTAATTTATCTCCACTTGTTTCATATTGCTTCATTGTGTCTGCGATTTCTTTTAATGCATCTATATCTTGAATACGAGCATTATGTGCATAGTAAATACCTTCTTTGACATTTTTAGAAATGTTTAATAATGCTTTAAAAAATGGATCTTGCTTGTTTGAGTTGAACATCATGTTCCTCCTGTTGAATGAATATTGTCGATTTCTGCAATCATCATAACAAAACTTTCACATAATTCTACAGATTTTTAAAGATAAAATAGTTGAATTTACAAAAATGTAATATACAATTTGCCACAATTATTTTTAGGTACTTTTCCAAGTTGAAAACGTTGGAAACTCGATAACAAAAATTATCGTTTTTTCTTTAAATATTACCGTTTTTTCTTTTGTTTTTATAAAAATACTTGAAAAAACTTTTTTTCTTCTATTTTTTCATCGTTATCAATGTTAAGGAATTGTAAACGATATTTACATTCCTCCATTGTCATTTATTACAAATCGCAGTACTGTTATAAGAAAAGTGTATCTTACAAATAAGGATGTGAGTATCATACATATGGACATCGATTTACTATCACTTGGGATACTTTTAGTACTTGGCTTTATCGCGTCGTTTTTAAATGCAATTGTTGGTGGCGGAGGATTAATTTCATTACCTGCGCTTATGGCTGTTGGTTTACCTCCAAGTACAGCAATTGCCACAAACAAACTCGCCAATACAATTAGCAATGGGACTAGCATGTTAACTTTTTTACGAGCTGGCAAGGTTGACGTTAAAAAGAATAAGAAAATAATGCCTTTTATATTTATTGGTTCATTCTCTGGTGCATACACGGTGCATCTCGTATCACCGGCTATTTTAAAGCCTCTAATGCTTGTTATGCTCGTCCTTGTTACCGCTTATACAATTTTCAAAAAAGATTGGGGTCAACAACCTGAAGAACTTACATTAAGTACTGTGAAGAAACTTGCCTTTATTGGCGCTTTTGCTGCTGTTGGTTTTTACGATGGTTTCTTCGGACCTGGCACTGGTTCCTTTTTTATTTTTATTTTATTGATGATGGGAAATGATTTTTTGCAAGCTGCAGGTAATGCTAAAGCCTTTAATTTCACATCGAACTTAGCCGCACTTGCTATGTTTTTGCTATTAGGAAAGGTAAATTTTTTATACGGCTTACCGATGGGCTTCGTCATGATTTTCGGTGCAATCATGGGTTCGAAATTTGCGCTGAAACGTGGGACAAAAATGATGCGTATTATTTTTATCATCATGACTTGTACATTAATCGTCAAAAATGCATGGGATTATTTCAGTATTCATTAGGGTGTACTTTTAAAAATACTTCTGATTTTATTGACAAAAATTATCAGTCAATTGACAAAATTTATTTGCGTGCTATAATACTTTTGGGCTTCACCGCATTGAAGCGAAGAAGTAACTATTAGGAGGATTAGCATGTTTCGAATTGCAGCAAAGAGTAACCCTCGATTTATCGAGGCAAGCTTTATTATACTTTTAATTATTGCCACGATGGCATTCAGTATTGGGTATTTAAAAGCAACACCCCATATACCTATTTTTCTTGTCATTTCACTTTTAATTGCCTATGGATTACTAAAAAAAGTTCCGTTTCGTGAGCTTGAAGCTGGGATGGTTGCAGGTGCAAGTGCTGGACTTGGAGCAGTTTTTATTTTCTTCTTTATTGGTATTCTAATTTCAAGCTGGATTATGGGCGGCACTATTCCAACGCTCATCTATTACGGTTTTTTAACGGTTTCACCAAGCTTTTTCTTTGCAATTGTATTTTTGATTTGTAGTATCGTTGGTGTTTCTGTTGGTAGTTCTTTAACTACAGTAGCAACTGTGGGCGTTGCCTTTATGGGAATTGCTGGTGCATTGGACATCTCTTTAGCTATAACAGCTGGTGCAATTGTTTCAGGAGCTTTCTTTGGTGATAAAATGTCTCCGCTATCGGATACAACAAATCTTGCATCTGGTACGGTTGGCGTAGATCTTTTCGAGCATATTAAAAATATGGGTTGGACAACGATTCCAGCTTTCGTGATCTCATTCGTCCTTTATGCAATATTATCGCCAACAGAAGCAAATACTTCATTTGAAACAGTTGATAAATTTAAAGAGGGCTTACTGTCAACTGGACTTATTCATTGGTATACATTATTGCCAATTGTTGTGCTTGTTATTATGACTTTTTATAAAGCGCCTGCACTTATCACACTCGCAGTCGTCTCAATTATTGGTGTTGGACTAGCCTATATACAAGAACCGATTGCACTATCAAATGTCTTTAAAATGCTTTTTGAAGGCTATAAATCTACTACGGGAAATAAAGATGTGGATGCATTACTGAGTCGCGGTGGTATGAACAGTATGCTATTTACAATTGCCTTAGTCTTATTAGCTTTAACAATGGGTGGTCTATTATTTACGCTCGGCATTATTCAAAGTATTTTAGCGAAGGTAGAGAGCCTCTTTAAAAGTGCTGGCTCTGTTATTACAGGAGCTGCCATTACGGGGATTGGTGTTAACACATTAATTGGTGAGCAATATTTATCCATCCTACTTACTGGTGAAGCATTTAAAGCACAATTTGAGAAGGTAGGGCTGGCCCCTAAAAATTTATCTCGTGTTATGGAGGACGCAGGTACTGTAGTCAATCCTCTTGTCCCGTGGAGTGTTTGTGGTATTTTCATTGCTAGTGTACTAGATATACCAACAACAACTTACCTACCATTTACCTTCTTCTGTCTACTCGGACCAATTTTGACGGTCATCTTTGGTTGGAGCGGTAAAACATTAACGAAGCTTGAAAAATAAGATGGGTAGCTGATGAATTCGTCAGCTACCTTTTTTCTTTAGTGTCTTTCAGCTTTGTGAACTTTATTAAAATAACAAAAAGAGTATGCTTTGAAAAACTGTTCAAAACATACTCTAATTTTATTGTGTATTGCTTGATGCCCTTGTTTCTTAAGATGAAACGTCGTCTATCTTAGTCATTTTTTTCATTGTCCTTTGATGATAAAAACTCTTCTAATGCCTGTTTGTTTTTATCTAAGTCAATATCCAAGACGTCACCTACATCTGCTCGTTTGTCTTCATAAGCATTTGCAACAGGAATTCGTAAAGTGTCCATACCTTTAGATTTCCCATTTATTATCCCTTTTCCGATTGTAAGGATTGTTTTATTATCAACATTCGTATCAAAGTATGAATCTGCAACCCCAAGTATTTTTGGTAAATTCATTAAACTTGAAACACCGATTTGTTCTTTAACCTTACCCAAAACCTCTTGCTGGCGTTCCACTCGCCCAAAATCACTTAAACGATCGTGGCGGAATCGTACATAGCCTAATAACTCATTACCATGTAAAACTTGTTCCCCAGGATGTAATGTCATACCAATTCCATGGGACATTTCATAAGGAATATCAACCTTAATCCCATCGGGTGCTAAAAGATCTATAATTTTAGGGAATCCTTTAAAATCCACGACAGCGTAGTAATTAACATCTATATCAAAATTTTGCTGAATTGTTTTCCTTACAAGTTCAGGTCCCCCAAAAGCAAAAGCAGCATTTATTTTATTCATTCCGTAATCTGGGATGTCGACATACGTATCCCTCATAATAGAAATCAGTTTTACATCATTTGTCGTTTGATCATAGTGTGCAATCATTAAAGAATCCGATCTACCATCCTCGTCTCTAGCGTCACTTCCTATTAATAGCACATTAATCTGACCAAATTGCACATCTGCACCTTCGAATGGATCAAACGTCTTTCCGTCATCTTTATAAGGACCATCGTCTGCCATAGCCAATCCACTATTGTATTGATAAACTCCATAAATAATCCCTGCTACGATTACTAATGCGAATGCTAAGAACAAGTTTCTTAGCCATTTACGGCTCTTTTTGCTTCTTTTCATAAATCAATCCACCTATCATATCAATTATGCCTCGGCATAATTGCGTCCGGAATCGGCTTTGTGCTTAGGCTGACACGATGTCGATCATTTCGGTTATGCCACAGGACGTGGCGTTTTTACCGATGCAGGTCAGTTAGCCGTTATCGCATGGATGCGATGATTTTAGGCTAACAACCTTTAAGTACTCCTTTCCGATTCCGTGACACCCGCCGGAGGCTTTAACTTCTTTCAGCTCTCCACCTATAGAGGTGGGAAACTTTAACTGCCGTTTCACTTACGCTACAAAAGACATTAGCTGAAAGAAGTAAAATCTAAGTTATGTTTTTTAGTAATGCCTTTGTAGTAAGTTGTACAGCTATTGCATCGTCTAAATAACCAATAGGAAATAAATAATCCGGTATAACATCTACTGGAATAATAAAATATAATAATGTACTTCCAATTAAGGTTAGTTCAAAAAGTGTTCCTTTTCCCGATGTGAATTTCTCATATAGCTCTTTTAATTGGCTTATAAATGGACCTATGCTTCCTACACTCTTAATTTTTTCATCAAAATCCTTAAGAATCGTATTTTTACCTTCTTCTGTTTGCGCATATAATCCATAGCTTTCTAGTTTCTGTTCAACATTTGATACCGAAAATTGATCATCGTAAACATTTGAAGATTTAAGAAGAGCTTGTATTGCATCAACAGACGTATGAATGTCTGAATCTGCATCTGATTCTTCTTGTTTCTGTTCAATCGGGTATCCTGCTGCTTCAAAAAGATTGATTAAAGGAACTTCAAGGCAGTCAGCAAATTTTTCTAAATGTTGTGGTGTCGCTTTTCTCTTATCATTTATTATCCGTGAGATCGTAGCTGTATCGATTCCAGTGAGTTCACTAAACTTCCGCATAGATAATGAACGTTCTTTCAATAACTCTCTCAGCAATAAACCAAGTGTATTACTGTTTCTCTGTTCAGCCATTTTCGATTCTCCCTTCTTACAGTGACTAACATGACTTAAAGCCGTTGTTTAACAAATCAATTATGCCTCGATCGGCTTTGTGCTTGCACAAAGCCGATTCCTTGACATCCGCCGGAGGCTTTAACTTCTTTCAGCTCTCCACCTATAAAGGTTGGAAACTTCTGTAACTGCCGTTTCACTTACGTTACAAAAAACATCTGTAGCTGACGTTTCGCTTACGTTACAAAAAACATCTGTAACTGCCGTTTCACTTACGTTACAAAAAACATCTGTAGCTGACGCTTCGCTTTCGCTACCAGAACGCTTGCTAAAAGAAGTTAAATTATCATTCTCAAGAAGTGTATAATTACGTTGACATTTTGTCAACATATAAAACATTTACGACTCGATATAATTGCGTCGTTGAAAGAAGTTAAAAGAAAGCTGCAAAAGCAATTATTAATAACATTACTCCACTAATAATTGTTCCAAATTGCCCTACAGTAAATGTGCCGATCCGAACATCCGCTACTTTACTTCCTAAATTGACACCTAACCAAACCGTAATAAAACTCCCAATTGCAGCAAGTATCGAGATGACAAGCGGCGAAAGGCCGAGTAAACCTGCACCTACCCCATTCGTAAGTGCATTCGCCGATAAGGCAATGCCGAGAAGTACAGCTTCTCCCCATCCAATTTCCCCAGACTTATTGAATTGAGCTTCCTCGGGATTTCTTAAAATATCTTGAACATTATTATTGGACTGCTTTTCATTGTTACTATCCACTATTGAAGTTTCTTGTTTCCGCGGTTTAGCCAAAAGAATAATCCGAATACCGATTATAAATAGTAATAACGCACCGATGACCACGGGAAGTATACCAGGAAGAATTTTTGACATCCATACACCAAATGAAATGCCTCCCATACTCATAAGAAAACAAATGACCGAGATTAAAATATTTTTATCAAATCTAACATTTATCTTTCGAATCCCGTAAGAAAGTCCGACACCAAAATTATCAATACTGGATGAAAAAGTAAAAGCCAAAATGATTAACCAATTCACTCAACCACACCCTTTATTTTTTTATATCATATTATTCGTGTTGACAAATGGTGTCTAAATATCTAAAAATGTTGACAAAAAAACAACAATATTTTGGTAACACAATAAAGTGTGCGAAGTAACAAAACAAAAGCAATATTGGCTTATCAACATAACGTGAGGTTGATTTACATTCCGGCAGGGCTTTCAATGAGCCGATTGAGTCAATGGATATTAGTCAGAAGCAGTATCGCATTATTACAGATTTTATCCCTCCTATATTCCAATTCGGAATCAAAACTGATAATTTTACGCATTTTTGTTCAATTAAGCTCTCTGTTATGCTGAAACAAAGGAGATGAGGGACAATGACAACAATATGGAATGCCAGTTTATATGATCAAAAGCATGACTTTGTTTCAAAATTTGGAGGGAGCTTAGTGGATTTGCTTGCACCACAAAAAAAGGAAAGTATTTTAGATGTCGGCTGTGGTACAGGTGATTTAGTCCATGAAATTGCTGCTCTTGGTGCCCATGTTCAAGGGATAGATGCATCCAATGACATGATTATCGGTGCACAGCAAAAATACCCAGACATTACTTTTCACACAATGGATGCTACCGTACTTCATATGACAAAACAATTCGATGCAGTCTTTTCAAATGCTGCATTACATTGGATGAAACAGCAGGATAAAGTCATTCAAAACATTTACAGCGCACTGAAACAAGGTGGTCGTTTCGTCGCTGAAATGGGTGGACACGGTAATATTTCTTCAATTGTTTGGGCACTTGAAAAAAGTATGGAGGAATTAAAACTTTCTTATATTGAGGAATATTTCCCGTGGTATTTTCCTACTTTAGAAGAATATCAGTCGAAATTAGAAGATGTAGGATTTACAGTTGAAATGATAACACTATATGAGCGCCCAACACCGCTTCAAGGCGAGGATGGGCTGCATAATTGGCTAGTGATGTTCAGTAATAATATGCTTCAGCATTTATCAGAAACTGAAAAAGAACAAATTTATGACAAATGCGAAGAATTATTAAAGCCAAAGCTTTATCAGGATCATCAATGGATTGCTGATTATTGCCGATTACGCTTTGTTGCAATAAAAAAATAACATCTTTTACACATGAAATCGCAGAAATCATTGACGAATAACGTGGCACGTAAAAACGCTTGGAAAATATCCAAGCGTTTTTTCTTTATAATTTGTTTAAAATTCCCGACTATATTTCGTAATGTCGGTCATCATCACAAATGTAACATTCTACCTATCATGAACGAGGTATTAAAATCACCAAAATACCAATCAAACAAATGCCAGCTCCAACCCAATCCAAGATGTCTGGTTTTTCTCCGTCGATTCCCCAGCCCCACAAAATGGAAAGGACAATAAAGACACCTCCATAGGCTGCGTAGACTCTTCCAAAGCTTGGGAAGGACTGAAAAGTAGCGACAACTCCATATAAAGCCAACACAATCCCGCCTATAACTCCCCAATAAAATGGTTTACCTTCTCTTAACCAAAGCCAAATTAAATAGCCGCCCCCTATTTCGCCAATTCCTGCGAGGATAAATAATAATGTTGCACCAATCATTTTTTTCACTCTTTCTGTATATATTTAAAAAAAATTTTAGTATTGTCTGCTCTATTATACATAAAAGCACGTTACGAATATTGAAATCAAAAAATTCCGCTATTCTCCTGTGTACGATCGGTAAGAGGTGGTTTAATTAAACGGTGGGATTCGAAATATTGAAAGTAGATATTGCTATTATGTTTGAATAAACTACCCTTCCCTTTCTTGCTTCTTCCTCTCTTTAATACAATCCCCAGTATGTAA
Organism: Lysinibacillus sp. NPDC093190; assembly: GCF_050280425.1. NCBI lineage: Bacteria > Bacillati > Bacillota > Bacilli > Caryophanales > Bacillaceae > Lysinibacillus > Lysinibacillus sp. NPDC093190. The sequence goes on from NZ_JBNNVG010000019.1 coordinate 40,627, forward strand.
TCGTATCCGTAACGCCTATAAAAATCAGAATAACACCCGCTACAATTTGAATCACTCGTCCCATTTTCATGCTTGTACGCATAATGAATCTTTTTGCGTCAAATAAATGAATAAGTCCCAGCATCACTAGTAGTGGTACAGAGGTTGCTATACCAAAAATGGCAGGCAAAACTACCCCATACGAAGAGGTTGCGACTGTTGGCATTAACCATACGAAAAATAGCACAAACATCGTAGGACAAAAGGCTATGGAAAAACTAGCACCCATCAGAAAGGAGCCCAATTTCACCTCTTTTAAAACAGACGGAATATACTTAGGAATTCGATTTAGAAATTTCAATTTTAAAATTCCAATTAGCACGAGTCCTGTTATGAGCATGATTGGACCAATCGCTTTACGAAAAATAGGGAAATACTTAGTCATCTCAGTTTCAAAGGACTGATCGAATAACCAAGCGAAGAAACCTATTAAACTAAATACGACGACTTTCCCTAGTATAAAAAATACAATTTCTTGCCAATTGTTTTTCATTTGCACTGTACGATTTCCATAAAAAGTGATAGCACTCATATTCCCTGTTAATTGACAAGGTGCTAAAGCGCCTATTAATCCAAGAAGAATCGCAATTATGAATGGGGAATGTTCATAAGAATTCAAAAAAACTGTACTCGGTCCACTAATGGCTTGGCTTATTTTTGACATTAAACTATACATCTATAAACACCTTCTATTTTTTATTAAAGTAAGATTACAGATTTAGTACCTCTAGTTATTTACTGCTTCTTGTATATCAGATGACAAACTGCTTAAAACGCCTCAATATCCGCTCGTTAAAAAATAGCTATTCACTATTATCATTCACAAGAACATAAAAGAAAAATCCCGTATTAAAAATTAACACAGGATTTTAATCAAAAAATTTTTTAACTACAATTAAGCATTACTCCACCTTAATTTGACCCATCATTCCATTATCCTCATGCTCTAAAATATGACAATGGAACATGTAGACGCCCTTATGTTTAAATTGTACAGCTATTTTTACTGTCTCATCTGGTTTTACGGAGATAGTGTCCTTCCATCCTTGTTCATTTTCAGGTGGCTTTGTCTCATCACGAGAGAGTACTTTAAATTGTGCTCCATGAATATGGAACGGATGAATCATGCCGCCCATCATATCCGGTTTATTATAAATTTCCCATACCTCGGTAACCCCTTGTTTTTGGGTAAAATCAATTCTTTCCGGATCAAATTTCTTTCCGTTTATCGTGACCATGTCCATCATTCCAAAGAGTTCCACTTTTTTTGTGACAGGTAGATCCATTTCTTTATCTTCTAATGAAAGATCATTCAATTTTTTAGGTACCATACTCGTTTCTCCACTTTGATCAGTAACTACAAATGGTAAAAGGACAGATCCATCCTCATTTATTAAAGCTAGGTCATTAACATCCTTAATTTTTGAAAAGTCAACTACGATTTCTGCCCTTTCGGATGGCGTTAGTGTAATCTCTTTTAAAGAAACCGGTTCATTCAAGAAACCACCATCTGTTGCGATTTGAAGAAAGGAATCCCCAGTACTCAATTTAAAGGTATAATTTCTCGCATTTGACCCATTTAATAAACGAAGACGCACTTTCTCTTTGTTTACAGTCAATTTAGGATTGAGCGTTCCATTAATTAACAATGTATCTCCAATCGTTCCGTCTGTGTTCATTGTAGCGCTATAATTCAATTGCTTCTTATCATCAAATATTCTATCTTGGAAAATCAAGGGGAAATCGTTCTTCCCATAATCATTTGGCAATCCAAGACTTTTTGAATGTTCATCTTCAATATAAACCAAGCCTGCCAACCCGTTATATACCTGTTCAGCTGTTTTCCCATGTGGATGAGGATGGAACCATAGCGTCGCCGCTTCCTGATTCACTTTAAATTCGAGGGTATTTTCTTCGTCTGGTTTAAGAATGCTTTGTGGACCACCATCTTTTTCCCCTGACACCTCTAATCCATGCCAATGAAAAGTTGTATCCTCATCAAGTTCATTGATAGTTCTAATCTTTACGGTTTCACCTTTTTCAAGACGAATCATCGGTCCGAGAAACGATCCGTTATACCCATACGTATTTGTTTGAACACCATCGAATATTTCTGTTTTTCCTTTTTGTGCCCTAACTGTGTATACAACTTCATTCTTATTATTACGTTTAAGTTCAGCAGGGATTTTCACTTCATTTACTCCTGTCGAATTGTTTAAACTTACGACATTGCTATGACTCTCATGTCCCTTCATCTTGTCATGGTCCATGTCTTTCATATCTTGTGAAGTGTGATCCATTCCTTCCATCTTCATAGAGGAATGATCCATATCCTTCATATCGTTACTATTTCCTTGGCTACAAGCCCCAAGTATGCCCAAACTCGCAATAATACCTGCTGCTAATGCTATTTTCCTCATGTCAACCATTCCTTTCACCTTAAGTATATAGAACAGTTGTGTAGGAATTATGTAGAAAACGGCATTTGTATACAAAATGTTGTTCCGATATTTTTCTCACTTTTGACGGAAATTGTACCGTTATGTGCTTCCACTAGTTTTTTGGTAATTGTCATACCAATACCATTGCCAGTATATCGATTTTCCACTCGGTAATTTCGTTCAAAGATTTTTTTACTTATTTCTTCATCCATACCAATTCCATTATCATGTATAAGAATTATATAATCGTCACTTTCTTTAAATAATTTGATTAATATCATGCCATCTTTTTGAACATGATACATAGCATTTTTTATAATATTGTGTAGAATTTGATTCAATCTCAAGACATCTACCTTTGCATTGATTGTTTTGTCTAAATCCAATTCTACCTGTATTTCTTTTTCAAGTAATTCACTTGCCAACGCAATAACAGACTTTTCGATTACATTAGCAATCGATTGCTCTTTCATGATGACCTTAAATGTAGGATTACTAATATCATTTAATGTATCTAATTCTCCAACAAGAAGAATTAGCCTATCAATTTCCTCAACACATGCTTTCAAACGATCTGGAGTAGCTGTCCAAATTCCATCTTCAAATGCACTCAAATAGCTTTTTATTGAGGCTAATGGATTACGAATTTCATGGGCAAGATCCTGTGTCATTTCTTTACGACGGAGTTCATAAGCGTTTAACGTTTCATCTAGTTTCATCAATGATCTACCTAATTGACCAATTTGATCATTAATGGTATAGCTTATCTTTAAGTGACGGTCTCCACGCACTAGTCTTAACGCAAAGTGATTCAGTTCTTGGATAGGTTTCGTTAATGTTTTTGCAATTAACAAACTAGAAATTAGTATAAAAATAAGCAAAAGGCCTAATGACCACATTGCCGTTTCCCTTAATGCCATGTCAAAGTGGTGAATTAATTCTTTAGAATCTGTAATATGAAGCATCATCAAATGTTCATGACCTTTATAAAGTAATATCCCTGTGATGAATAAAAGTATGCTTGTAGAAAAGATAGCTATAATTAAGGCAATTTTTATATGAAATTTCATTGATTTATAACCTTTTCATTTATTTTGTATCCCAAACCAAAAACAGTCTGGATGTACTCTTCCTTCATTTTTTTACGAATATTTTTAATATGTTGATCCACAATACGTGGATTTATGTTCAAATCAAAACTATATATTTTTTGAATGATATCATCCCTGCTAAAAACCTTTTTAGGATTTTCAGCCAGTAATAGTAAAATGCTAAATTCATGTGGCGTGAGCTGAATACTTTGATGATTTACAAATACTTTTCTCTCATCTTTATGGAATTCCAACTGTCCTAAAATAATAATTTGTTTTTTATGTGAACTAGGTAACAACCTTTCAGCTCTTATTAATATTTCTTTAGGATGAAATGGTTTAACTACATAGTCATCTGCACCCATTTCAAATCCAATTACCTTATCATCAATAGAGATTTTTGCTGTAAGCATAATCACAGGAATATCGTAATTTGATTTTACATATTGGCAAATGTCTTCTCCAGCCATATCCGGCAACATTAAATCTAAAATAATCATATCAAGAGGTACTTGATCTATCACTTGGATTGCGGATTCTCCTGTATGTGCAATATATGTATGATCTCCGTTATTTTCAAAATAAGATGCCAATACCTCTGTAATCTTTTCTTCATCATCTACGATTAACACTATCATTTTCCAATTACACCAACTTTGTATAAGAAATTAAAGAATATTATAAACAATTAAAAACGTTTCATTCAAACAATTTCTCAGTCCACTATTTATCTTTTTTTAGTACTTAAGGTCATGAAAATATTTCAGCGGATGTTTGGACACCCGCTGAAAGAAGTTAAAATAGTTTCCTGCTGTAAAAGAGTCCGTGCATCTATCGCCTTTTTTGATATCGGAGCAATCAATTGTAGTGGTTCCTGTGCGAGAAGAACTGTGTGAAGATCACGCGTTGATGTCAATTTTGATAAACCGATATCTACTACGCCAGCATATACCGCTTCCCCAATTTCATTGGACTTTAACAGTTCGATCATTATTTGAATGGAAGGTTTTTGCTGCTGAAATGTATGAATGATCACTGGCAATGTAGAATTGGCAATTTGCGGTGCGACACCAATCGTTAACTGGGACGTATAACCATTCAAGAAGGATACAGTATTTTGTAATCCTTCATCAATCATTGCCATCATTTTCTCTGCGTGTTGAAGGAAGTGAGCACCAATATGATTTAATTTCACATGCTTCCCCTGTCTATCAAAAAGTGTTGTTTGTAGGTATTTTTCTAGGTGTCGAATATGCTTAGAAACTGTTGATTGTGTAATAAAGCGTTGTTCTGCCGTCTCACGAAAATTCTCTGTTTTCGCAGCAACAATAAAAGTTCGTAACCATTCTGTTTCCATAAATAGGCCTTTCTAGTTTTTCATTCATTATATCGAATTCTATTTACATCTTGAAACCTTTTCTAAAAACTGGCGACTGTTCATCCCAAAACATTTACTTGAAATTGTACAATTAAAAAAGCAGTTGAAGATTCCCAATTTCTTGTATCTTCAACTACTATTATGTTGTCTCATGGCTTTTATATAATTAGTTAACAGCTTGCTTTACTTTATCTAACACTTCATCGGATGTTGCTAATTGTAACGCTTCTGTTACTAATGCTTGCATATCCGCTATAGATAAATTTTTAATTAAGGAACGTGTTTTTAAAATGGATGTTGCACTCATTGAAAATTCATCTAGACCTAAACCAAGTAATAGTGGTACAGCATATTCGTCACCTGCCATTTCACCACACATACCGGCCCATTTCTTTTCTTTGTGTGCTGCATCAATGACTATTTTAACCAAACGTAAAATAGCCGGATTATAAGGTTGATATAAATAAGATACTTTTTCGTTCATACGATCCGCTGCCATCGTATATTGGATTAAATCATTCGTACCAATCGAGAAGAAGTCCACTTCTTTCGCAAAAATATCTGCCATCACTGCCGTCGAAGGAATTTCAACCATAATGCCGATTTCAATCTGTTCGCTAACAGCTACGCCTTTTGCAAGTAGGTTTTCCTTTTCTTCTAAAAGAATCCCTTTCGCGTCACGGAATTCTTGCAATGTTGCAATCATAGGGAACATAATTTTTAGGTTACCATAATTGGATGCACGTAATAATGCGCGCAATTGTGTGCGGAAAATGTCTTGATGATCTAGACATAAACGAATCGCACGATGGCCGAGAAACGGATTCATTTCATCTTGGAGTGGTAAATAGGGTAAATTTTTATCTCCACCAATATCAAGTGTACGGATGACAACCGCTTTCCCTTTCATTCCTTCTAATACCATTTTATACGCTGTAAATTGTTCGTCTTCTGACGGTAAGTTTTCTCGTCCCATATATAAAAATTCTGTACGATATAAACCGATTCCTTCACCACCGTGACGAAGTACACCTTCTAAATCATTTGGTGACCCAATGTTTGCAGCTAGTTCAACTTGAACTCCATCTTTGGAAATCGTTTTTTCATTTAGTAATGTTGCCCATTCTACTTGTTGAGCAGTAAAGTTTTCCGCTTTTTTTCTATAGGTTGCAACAACGTCTTCTGCTGGGTTCACAAGTACATCACCGGTTAAACCATCCACGATTAATAAATCACCATCTTGAATGGACGTCGTTGCTGTACCTGTCCCTACAACGGCAGGAATTTCAAGTGAACGTGCCATAATGGCAGAGTGAGATGTACGACCACCAATATCCGTTGTGAAGCCAAGCACAAAGTTACGGTCCAATTGTGCTGTCTCAGAAGGTGTTAAATCATTTGCTACAACAATCACCTGTTCACTAATCTTACTTGGATTTGGAATATGTACACCGAGTAAATGTGCTAAAATGCGGTTTGATACATCTTTAATATCTGCAGCACGCTCACTCATATATTCGTCGTCCATACCTTCAAATAATGATACAAACATCGTTGAAACTTCACTCAATGCATATTCTGCATTCACCGCTTCATCAGCAATTTTTTGTTTGATAGGTCCAATTAATTCTGGATCTTTTACGACAAGTAAATGTGCACCGAAAATTGCTGCCTCTTCCGCGCCTAACTTTTCATGCGTTAGCTGTTGAATTGCGGCTAACTCTTCTTCTGTTTTTTCGAGCGCTGCCGCTAAACGTTGTTGCTCTGCATCAATATCCTGAATAGTTATTTTCGTAAACGTTAAATCCGGTTGAACTAAACGATATGCTTTCGCAATGGCAATGCCGTCAGATGCGGCAATACCTTTGAGTTGTATCATTGTGCTAGCCCCGTTTCTGAAATTAAATTCGTTAATGCAGTAAACGCTTGTTCTTCATCCTCCCCCTCTACTTGTAGTGTAAATGTTGAACCTTGTTTTAGGGCTAATCCCATAACGCCTAAAATAGATTTTAAATTTGCCGTTCTTTGTTCTGTCTGCAATTCTATAGAAGAAGCAAATGGTGTTGCTGCTGCTACAAGCTGGCTAGCTGGACGTGCGTGAATTCCTTGTGGGTCTACTACTGTAAATTGTTTTGTTTTCATTGTTCATTCTCCTCTTTTTGTAAATCTGTTAAAATGATAACATTTGGATGTTTTGTTAATACACTTGCTGGTACATCTTCTGTATATTCAGATGCAAGCACACGTTCTAATACATCACGTTTTGCTTCTCCAACTGCGATTAACAAAATGCACTTAGCGCGCATTATGGATTGAATCCCCATCGTAAATGCTTGGGTTGGAACTTCATCAATCGAATCAAAGAAGCGTGCATTTGCTTGACGTGTTGATTCTTCAAGCGTTACAAGATGTGTCAACGAATCAAAAGATGTTCCTGGTTCATTGAAACCGATATGACCATTTTGTCCAATACCAAGTAATTGAAAATCTAATGGAAGCTGCTGTAATAATGATTCATAGCGCGCCGCTTCCTCTGTAGGATGATCAGCTAAACCATTCGGTAAATAGGATTCTTTAAATGGTTTGTTGTGAAATAAATGTTTGTACATATAATATGCGTAACTTTGTTCATGTTTAGCACTTAGTCCAACGTATTCATCTAGATTAAAGCTAATACAATTAGTGAAATCGATATTAGTCTCACAAATTTTACTATATAACGGTTCCATTGTACCACCTGTAGCTAGACCGAACGTTGTAGCACCCTCATTTTTAGCATTCACGATAATGTCTACTGCACGAGCGTATAAATCTTCTTTTGAAGCAAAGCGTTCCAGTCTCAATTTCTATTCCCCCTTATTTATTTTTTAATCCTAATAACTAGCATACGACTTCTTAGGCTTCGTAGATTACCTTGCCAGCCTTAATTGTTTGTTGCAACATTAAATGTTCATCCAGAATTACAACATCCGCATCAAATCCTTGTTCGATTTGTCCTTTGTTTGCCAATTTTAGTTGTTTTGCTGCATTGTAGCTCGACATTTTAACTAGTTCTTCTAACGTGCAGTTCGTGATGAGTTGCATATTCCGTACAGCTTGGTCCATCTTCAATACACTACCAGCAAGAGCTCCATTTGATAAATGAGCTCCACTTTCGGAGACGTGAACCATTTGACCACCTAAGTCATAATCTCCATATGGCATTCCTTTTGCTCGCATCGCATCGGTAATTAAAATAATACCATCTGCTCCTTTTAAACGATATGCCATATCCACGGCATCCTTGTGCATATGAATAAAATCAACAATGATTTCTGCCTTAATTTCCTCTAATAATAATACGCCACCGACAACACCTGGATCTCGATGATGGAATGGGCGCATTTGGTTGTATAAATGCGTGCCTTGTGTTGCACCATGCTGAACCGCTTCTTTCATTTGTTCAAATGTTGCATCAGAATGACCAATTGATACAACCACACCGCTTTCTGCAATTGCTTGAACTACCTCAAATCCATTTGGTTCTTCTGGCGCCATTGTAATTTCTTTAATTTTATTGGCACTCATGTTTTGCCACTTTGTAAAAACAGCGAAATCAGGTGGTACAACATGTTCAAGCGGCTGTGCACCTACACGCTTTTTTGATATAAAAGGACCTTCTACATGAATACCTAGAAGTTCTGCCTCATCTGGATTTGAAGTAAACTGCGCAATATTTTCAATGGCACGTTCAATATTTTGATAGCTTTGTGTCATAGTCGTTGCTAAAAAGCCTGTTGTACCTTCTTTGGCAAGTGATTTCGCCATCGTATGAAGACCTTCATTCGATGCATCCATCGTGTCCATTTGAGCAGAGCCATGAATATGCATATCGATATAACCAGGGACTAAAAATTTCCCTGTACCATCTAATAGTTGCACATGATCTGCGTTAATTCTTTGCGCAATCAGTGCAATTTTCCCATCCTTTATGAAAACGTCGACACATTCCTTTCGTCCATTTGCATTGACGACTGTGATGTTACGGATTAATAAATTCATTAAAAACATCTCCTAGGATTGATAGAAGATACTGTCCTAAAACTAAAAATAGTATATTTGAAGCAATCTTATCAATGCTAATATTTTTAGATAGCGATAATATCCGCATAGCTTCCTGTGGGATAAAGATGTGACTCATGCTTTCCCACAGAAAGTATAGCGGATTTACTATTAATGCATCTTCATTTTTAGATGGACCTTTTTAGACAGCATCTCTTGTTTGTTACTTCTTCATCGAAATAATATTATGAGAGCCTGCTCGTTGGAAACCAGTTTTTTCAAGTATTATTTCTTGTCCCATTAAACTTGTGAAAACAACTGGTGTGACGATAGACGGTACTTTGTCTTTAATACTTTCAAAATCAACTTTCAATAAAGTATCACCACGTTGAATTAATTGACCCTCTGTAACCATCGCTTCAAAACCTTCACCATTTAGAGTGACCGTATCTAAACCGACATGAATTAATATTTCCACACCTGTATCAGATTTTAAGCCGATCGCATGCTTCGTTGGAAAAATCATCACTACTTGTCCATCAAATGGCGCATGAACTGTACCACTCTGTGGATGAATGCCAAAACCAGGTCCCATTATACCTGATGAGAACGCTTCATCTGGCACGTCAGATAACGGAATTAGATCTCCTGTAATTGGCATTTCAAAATCATTAGAAGGAATTGTTCCTTCTGCTGTTATTTCTTCTTCAACAGGCACTTCTTTTTGTAAATCTACATTTGTAGGAGCTGGATTCCCCCTTTTCAGGCGATCTTTCATGGCTTCTGCCAAAAACTCTACGGATGTACCGATAATCACTTGTACATTTGTCTTACTAATACGCATAACACCACGTGCACCCGCTTGTTTTAATGTTTTTTCATCCACCTGATTCGCATCACCTACAGTCATACGAAGACGTGTTGTACAGTAATCGACTTGCTTAATATTTTCTTGTCCACCTAATGCTTCAATTGTATGGAAAGCACGTACATCTAAATCATCTGAAACAGCTGAAGCAACATCTGCCCCTTCTTCATCTTCGTCTTCACGACCTGGTGTTTTTAAGTCTAGTTTTTTGATTAAGAAATAGAAAACGACAAAGTAAATAGCTCCGAAACCTAATCCCAAAGGAAGTAATAGCCATGGACTATCTGCTAAACCAAAGTTTAAAAGATAGTCAATTAAACCTGCGGAAAAAGCGAAACCATCACGGAATCCAATCAAATAGGCAACGGCAAGCGAAATACCTGTTAAGACTGCATGGATCCCATAAAGTACTGGAGATAAGAACATAAATGTAAATTCAATAGGCTCTGTTACACCTGTTAAAAATGCTGTCAAACCGATGGAGACGAACATACCACCGACTACTGCACGATTTTTCTTTTTCGCTGCAAAGTACATCGCAAGACACGCTGCTGGTAATCCAAACATCATAATTGGGAAGAAACCTGCTTGGAAATGTCCTGCTGTTGGGTCTCCTGCTAAAAAACGATGAATATCTCCTTTGACAAGCTCGCCTGCAGCATTTGTAAATTCACCAAAGTCAAACCAAATTATCGTATTAATAACATGATGTAGACCGACTGGAATTAATAGCCGATTTAAGAAACCATACATTCCAACACCAAGTGCTCCTGCATCGATTAACCAGTTCCCTACCGCATCGATTCCACCTTGGATAGGTCCCCACACAACAGCTAAAATAGTACCAGCTAAAATCGTCATAGTAAGGGACGTTATAATGGGTACAAAACGTCGTCCTCCAAAGAACGATAGCCATTCTGGGAATTTCACATTATAAAACTTGTTATAAAGTAAGCCTGCTGTAATACCTGAAAGAATACCACCAAATACACCCATATTCAGTTCTGCATTTACAGATTTTAACACCGCGACTAACACTAGCTGTGCAATGGCGCCCGCTAATGCTGCACCACCACTATTATCATGTGCTAGGCCCATCGCGATACCGATCGCAAATATAATAGGTAAATTACCCAAAATCGCATCACCAGATGCTGCCATAATACTTGCAATATGCTTAATAACGTCATTTGACACTGCACCAAGCATGTCGTCAGAGCCTAAGCGTAACAGTATTGCAGCTGCTGGTAATGTAGCGATTGGAAACATTAACGACTTACCGATTTTTTGTAAGAAAGCTAACATTATTCATCCCCCTTTGGTATAGTTGTCTAGACCACTTAATAGAAAAAAAAGCGTTTTCATTAAGTTGTTGCTATCAATTATATTACCACTCGTACAAAAAATAAACACTATTTTTGAAATGAGGTCCCTAATTTTTTAAATTCAATGAAGTCATCGCATGGCAATAAACATGATCTTATTTACAAGGATGTATATAGTCTACGCATTGTAACAAACTGCAGCCCAATTGGAAGCTTCTCTTTAACCAATTGGGCTGCAGTTCATAATTCTTTTAGTTATGCTGTGACATCGCGTTTCATAAAGGACATATAGCTGATCACAAGGAAAATTACAGCGTAAATCGCAAGAATTGTGAGTGAGAATGGCATTGTCATACCATCTACTATAAATTGACCACTTTCATACTGTGTTAAATCCGAATGTGTAATCCAAATATATTTAACGATTTCAAATCTGCTTAAGAACATCACAATCATTCCACCTGTAAAAGATAAGAACATCGTTAAGCCAATCGCTAAAGAGCTTGAACGGAAAACTGAGCCCACTAAGAAAGCAAACAATATTGACATGACAAAGTTTCCACCAGAAAGTAAATAGTGGTATGCTAAATCATTCCACACGGCTTTTTCAACAACCTGACCATTGACGATTTCTAACTCTACACCAGTTGCACCACCAAATAGTATCAGTCCAACAAGAGCACTTACTACTACATTGACAACAAACAATAAGAGTCCAAATATGAAAGTTGTAAGTAATTTTGAAGTTAATATTTTTGCTCGTGAAACCGGACGCGTTAATAGCATTTTAATCGTACCAGTAGAGAATTCACTAGATACAATACTTGCTGCAGTAATAACCGTAAATAATGTAATTAAAGTCAGCATGCCACCTGAAAATGACATAAAGCTTGCTACGCTTAGATCTTCTTGAGACGGCACATCTTTTGCTAATCGATACTCAGAAATAGCAATTTGCTCCTCGAAGCGTTTTTTATCCTCTGCCGATAAACCGTCATCTTTTATCATCTCTTTATAATTATTAATAGCCTTCTGTTCACTTTCCTGCCACGCTATATCCTCTGTCGTTTTTGTTTCATAGTATTTCATCATAATACCAGGACCAATAATAAAGAGGATTAGTAGCGCGACCATTACCCAAGTTCCTTTTTTATGCCATAATTTCATCCATTCATTTTGAATTAGCTTCAGCAATTTGGCCACCTCCTGTCATTTCTAGGAATTGATCCTCTAACGTTTTTTGATGCGGTTGAACGGCAAATATTTGAATTTCTTCATTAACAAATTGCGAAATGAGTTTCGGTATATCCTCTTTCTTTATTTCCACTACATAACCGTTATTTTCCGTCACAAAGTTGTAATCAAGCTTTTGTAGAAGTGCTGCAGCCTGATCATTTGGTGTAGCTTCAATATAATAAAACGAAGAAACTTCATTATTGATATCACGAATATCGATGAGTTTGCCATTTTGTATGACAGCTACTCGATCACACATTAACTCAATTTCGGATAATAAATGACTGGAGACAAATACAGATACGCCATCATCCGCCGCAATCTTACGCAAATACATACGAAACTCGCGGATACCTGCTGGGTCTAGACCATTCGTTGGTTCATCTAAAATTAAAAATTTTGGTCGATGAAGTAGCGCCTGTGCAAGTCCTAATCGTTGACGCATCCCTAGCGAATACGTCGAAACCTTTTCATGAATGCGATTCTCAAGACCGACTTGTTTAACGACCTCTTCAATACGCTCTTTTGTAACGTTTTTATGCATACGTGCAAAGTGCAGTAAGTTTTTATAGCCCGTCATAAATTTATACATTTCCGGATTTTCTACAATTACGCCGACCTTACTAATCGCTTCCTCATAATTGTCCTGTAAGGAAAGACCGTCAATAATGACATTGCCCTCAGTTGGATGCATAAGCCCTGTCATCATACGAATTGTCGTCGTTTTCCCTGCACCATTCGGTCCTAAAAATCCAGTAATTTGACCTGGATATAAATCGATATTTAATTGCTGAATCAATTGCTTACCACCAATGGTTTTTGATATATTTTGCAATTGAACAATTGGTTGTGTTGTCATTAATTTCACCCTTTCTTATAATACGCCTTCATCCATTGCACAGCATCCTTATTCGACACATCTCGAATCGTTTCTACTTCCTCATGTGCAATGATCGAACCATTTTGCAATAAAATGATTTGATCTAAAATAGGCTCTACCTCATATAACTCATGTGTTGATAATAATATGGTCTGGTGTTCAATATCTGTAAATTGAATTAACCCTTTTATGAGCTGCTCACGAACAATTGGATCAAGACCTGAAAATGGCTCATCCATTAAATAAAAGGGTACTTCTCGCCCAAGAGTTGCGGCCATTTTCATTCGACCACGATTCCCCTTTGATAATTGCCGTAGCTTCACATTTTTATCAACCTGTAAAAACTCCGCAACAATACATGCCTTATCATACGAAAAATCTTCGAATTGAGAAGCATAATGCTGAAAAAGCTGCTCACCTGTGTAAAAATCAAAAAATAAATCAATATCTGGTAAATAAGCAATTTTATCAGCACTTCTGCGTGTAACAGGCGTTCCATTTAGCAATACTTCACCACTTGATGGACGTAATAAGCCTGCCAACACTTTTAATAGTGTCGACTTGCCACTACCATTTTCTCCAACAAGCCCAATGATTTGTCCAATAGGAAAGGAAAAAGACACATCTTGTAGAATAGGCTTTTTCATATAACGAAAAGAAACATTCGATAACTGTAGCATTTATTTCACCTCACGATTTATTTTGTAAAACAACGAGCATCTCTTCCTTTGAAAATCCAAGTGCTTCAATGGAAGTTAAAAAATGATCTGCCAGTTGATTTTTCATATCTTCCCGTAAAAGAGCAATTCGCCCTTCATCGGTTGTAATAAATGTACCTTGACCTCGTTTGGTTTCCGTTATATTCATTGCTTCTAACTCCTTATACACCCGCTGCACAGTATTTACATTGACACCTGTTTCCACTGCATATTCTCGAACCGAAGGAAGTCGATCCCCAAGCACTAGCTTCCCTTTCAAAATGTCTCCACATATCCGATCTACGAGCTGACTATATATGGGCTTATCACGTGAAAAGTCGATTGTCATCGTAAAACCACCTTTTCAAGCCACTTTGTCGCTATGAAAAATAGGATGGCTACAAAAATGATAGTTGCTACCTCCTCAACAACATACATTGTACCTAAGCTTAGCTTCATTGTTGGTGTCTTTGGGAAAAATCGTTCTAGATCCGTTAAACGAATCCCTATATGATGGAAAATATTATCATATAATTTACTATCTGTAAATTTAAACCATAAATCCATACTGATGAAAAAGGCAAGCATAGTGATAACAATGGAAAAGCTACCAAAAAAGTATTTCATTTGGAAATAAAATGTCAAAAATAGCATCACTATCACAAATATCATCAATTGGAGCATAACAATAATTGCTACAAAAAATAACAGCCATAAAAGTATTTGAGCGAAGTTGCCTATAATTTCATCTTTGACATTGTAAATAGCTACACTCACAAAGATAAAATTGAAGATAGCGTATCCTATTAAGGAAAATACGATTTTCACACCTACAAGCTGTGCAATGGAACTAGTTGAATGCAGCCATATCTCTTTGGTCCTTAAGTCATGACGAATACTAGCTAGGAATTGTAATACCGAAAAAAATCCACCTAACATAAGTACTAATATCGAGAAAAAAAATGGCAGCTGCTTTTCCATCGTAAATTCATCACTAAACCGCATGATTAAATATGGAACTACCATTGACAGCATGACCCCTATAAAAATTCCAACAAATAGCCATGCCCTATAAAGCACCCATTCCTTTTTCAATAGCCCTGCAAAATTTTTCAACATAAACACCTCGCGTCATAGTGTACTAGTCAAATAGTACACTATGACTTTTAAGTTCGCAAGCATTAAATGCAAAAAAAGGAAGAACCCTTAAAATACAAGCTTCTTCCTTCATGAAATTAAGTTGAATAAAGTATGCTTCTTCAGCAATGCAAGTGGGTGATTTCCGTTCCGACTGGGCGCTTTCCTGGGGGCGTCAAGTCTTCACTCCAATCAACTTATCGACATGATAGACGTTTTAACAAAATGTCATCCAACTTTTTAATTTTATCGGAACACTTTTACGTTTTATCGCCCAACTTTTTAGTTTTATCGCTTAACTTTTGCGTTTTATCACCCAACTTCTGAATTTTATCGACATCTGCCTTCCGTTAATTCGTAAGCATAATGAGGGGGCGATTAAAAAGGAAGTAACGACAAGAATTTGTCCCTTGTCGTTACTTCCTAATTCTTTAGAATGTTGTCATTAAAACCTTCTAACAAGGCGATGAAAGATAGATCTAACCCATCTTACCTACTACTTTAACTTTTAATCTCGTTGCATTTTCAGGGTGATACGCAAGGGGTGTTTCTTCTACTTCCACTAATTCAATCGTCTCAGAAAGGGCTCCAGCTAATACAGCTTGTTTCACTGCTTTTTCTTGAGCATCTTTCAGCGAAATTTCACGTGGCTCTTTAGAATAAATATAAATCTGTTCATATTGGCCACTAATTTGAGCAATAGAGGCACCAATGGCATTTGCCACAGTCCCATTTTCAAACTTAACAATATTGGAAACTCCTCGAAGAGTATCTGGAACAATAATACTGCCTCCACCAACTAATACAAGCTGAACATCTTCTGATGAAGTTTTCATTTTATCAATGGCTTGCTCAATTAACGATGATATTTCCGCTTGAACTTCTTTCGCAAACGCTTCATCAATATGCGCTACTAAACGACGATCACCAACATCAGCTAACCCAAGACGAACAGCAATGTCTGTTGTCGTAAGAGTATTCCCTCCAAAAACAAGTGCTTCTTCAGCAATTTTGTACCCAACGCTATCTGGTCCAACTGTAATTTCCCCGTTATTTACTCGGACAATACTGCCTCCACCTAGCCCAACGGAAATAATATCTGGCATTCTAAAATTTGTGCGAATATCCCCTACTTCTACTGCTACAGAAGATTCCCTTGGAAATCCATCCTGTAAAACTCCAATATCAGAGGTCGTTCCACCAACATCTAAAACCATCGTATCTTTGATTTTTGCTAAATAAGAAGCACCACGTATGCTGTTCGTCGGTCCACATGCAATCGTTAAAATCGGGAAATGTTTAGCATAATCAATTGACATTAATGTTCCATCATTTTGGCACAAATAGACTTTGGCATTGAAAATCCCTTCTCCTTCTAAAGCATGAACAAAGCCTGTCGTTGTCGTTTCAATTACTTTGCATAAGGCCGCATTTAAAATAGTTGCATTTTCACGTTCAATTAAACCTACCGAGCCAATCAACGACGAACAGGAAACAGGGAAATCTTCTCCATAAACATCTTGTATAAGACTGCGTACCCTCAACTCTTGATCATTTTTTATGGAAGAAAAGACGCCAACGATCGCTATAGATTTTACTTTGTCACGCCAGTCCTCTAGAAGCGTTTGAATTTCACCTTCATCAAGCTCACCTAAAAGTTGACCATCGTATTCATAACCACCATGGACTAAGGCATAATTCCCCGATAGTTTTTCAATCATATCTTTTGGCCAAGCAGTATATGGAAGTACAGAGGCAGTTGCAGGGTATCCTAGACGGATTACACCAACTTTAGCTAATTTTTTACGCTCTACAATGGCATTTGTACATTGCGTTGTTCCTAACATTGCATGCGTAATTTTCGTCTTATTAATATTCGATTCTCGTAATAAGTTTCGTAAAGCTGTTTCAATACCTGTTTTAATATCTAAACTCGTTGGCGATTTAACACTATGAACGAGATTACTATTTTCATCTAAAATAATAGCATCCGTATTCGTCCCACCAACATCAAGTCCAATCTTATACATGTTCAGCTACCACCTTTTTAACCAATTCCTCAATTGGAGCATAATCGTAATCATAACCAAAATATTTTGGACCTGCTGTTTCAATTCCTTTATCAGTTCGCCATTTTTCATGAGCTGGCAATCCAATTACTCGGACACGCTTACCGTATTTTAAGCTTTCCGTTGTCACTGGCAATAAAGTTTCATAATCTACTAAACAAATTAAATCAGGGGTCATTGCTACAACTTGATCATTTTTTTCTGCAATAAGGTTTTCATTTTGAAAATGGACCTTCATAGTTTCGTTTTTATTGACTTCCATACCTTCCAGATTCATTTTTCCAAGGTTAAATCCGCCCTTCGTTTCTCGAATAACATCGACAATTTTACCTTGAAATAATTCATAACCAGAAACTAGCTGTAGCAATTCATCGAGTTTATCTTTCACATTTCTACTTTTTGAAGCAATAATTTCACCGATTTTTTCTGAAAGCGTAATGATATGATGGACTCCGCTCTGTTTAATCTGAGCTCCTGTCGTTGGGTACAAACTAACTAAAGAGCTCGCACCCATTTCAACAGTTGCTGAGCGTGCAATGCGTTCTGTCCATTTATTATCAATCGTTTCGAAAATTCCGATATTCCCTTTTTCATCTGTAATAGCCATCGGTGTTGCAGAAATACCATCTAAATTAAATGTCACCATTTGCAATTCTGGAAATGCACGCCCCATGCCATCACAGTCAATGAGAGGGATATCCAATTGTGCCGCTACGACTATTGGAATCATCGAATTCACGCCGCCCGCTTCCATTGGATATGTCCCTGTAATCTTTTCTTTTCCAATATACTTCGCTAGCTTTTGAAAAACTTTAACAAACTCATCTCCCCGCGGAAATTTCTCAACTAAAACAGAAGGTGCCCCCATCATAGCTGCTGGAATGAAAAAGTCCTCATCTTCAATTTCATCAACTGAATACAATTTTACTGGTCCATTTTTTTCAATGGCAGAAAGAGCCATCATTTTCCCGATATAAGGGTCCCCCCCTCCGCCTGTTCCTAAAAAAGCGGCTCCAATCGCAATATGTTCAATCGCTTCCTTATCTAAATATCTCATCTATTCTCCTCCAATATGACAGTCTTTTGCATTGATATACGATAACCGAAATAATAAATAACAAATGAAATAACAATACCAATTAGAGGCTGATTCGGTAATTGTGGCATGCTAGGGAATAACGATAAAACAACTGGAATACTAGCAATCACTGCACCAACTAGCCACGAGAAAACACCTAAACGATTTATACCGTCAACTTCCTTCCAGCTTGTTTTATCCCCTTTATTCATCACCCAATAAGAGGCAATCATAACGCCTGCAACTGGTGGAATCATCGCTGATAAAATCGACATAATTGGTGTAAAGTAATTTAAAATACCGATCACGGCAAGTAAAGTCCCAATCGTTCCAGCTATGCCAATTGCCATTTTTTCTTTGTCCTTCGAAATGTTAAAAACATTAATTAAGGCGATTCCTCCTGATATTGCATTCACCAAATTGGTTTTCCATGTAGCTAAAATCAAAGCGATACCACCAATAAATGGAGTGACAATATTCAGAAAGACAGCAGTAATATCACTTGTTTGATAGGCAATTGTTAAAACTGCTCCTACTCCAATCATCAATACTCCAGCTGGAATAATCCCAAATGTTGCTGCTTTAAAAACATCAGAGCGTTTTTTGGAAAATTGAGAATAATCACCCGCGATTACTGCCCCAAGTGCAAATGAACCAATCGTTATAGCTAGTCCATCCGAAAAACTCATGCTATTTTTAGGTTTGTAGTCCAAGATAAGCTGTAGATTATCCCCAGATAAAGCTTGAACTAGACCTAGTATACAAATGACAATTAAGAATGGGACTGCAATATAACTTAAGACACGTAGCACTTTGATGCCGTAAACAGCTGAAATCACCATCACTAAACCACTAAGTAAAGAAGCTAATGGAATAGGTACATTCATATCATGCGCTGCTAACAAATTAGCTAGCGCAACCCCGCAAACATTGGCTTGAATGCCAAACCAGCCTAAGCAAGCAATCGCCAAAATAATAGAAAGAATCGTCCGTGATCCTTTTTTACCAAACACTTGTCCAGCGACATGAACGGTTGGCTTTCCTAAATCACTACTTTGCATTCCTTGAAAAATCATGATGATTACTACAATTGCATATCCAACCAAAGACACGGCTAACGCCTTCGTTAAACCCATACCAGAAATCAATGTATTCCCTACTAATAAGCTTGGTATGCATATCATTGCGCCTGCCCAAATAATCCCTAGACTATACCAAGACTGACCTTTCCCATCTTTCCCCATATCGTCCCCTCCTTTTATTGTTAGATCATTAATTAATGTTTTTTATTATAAAAGAAGGAAGAGACGTACGTCTTTTTCAAAAATGAAAAAAAAGTCTGAATTTTTATCTTTTTTGACAAAAATTCAGACTTTTCTAACCATTAATTAGGCGATAGATCATGCAGGCCATATACACATCGTAAAATTCCGAATAAACCGTTACATCGTTGCCAATTAGTTCACTAATTTTTCTGATACGATACTTTACTGTATTTTTGTGAATGTATAAGTTTTTCCCACACTCGTCAAAATTTCCATTCGCATCTAAAAGAAAAGCAATTAATGTATTTAGAGACTCTTTATCATTTTGAATGGGGTCAATAACTGACAGGTATTCTTCAATAATTTCTTCCCCTTGTTTACTTAAATCAATGGCGCGCTTCATCGATCGAAGTTCAGCTGCGGTAAACAATTTGCGCATTGGATAGATGGTATGAACTTTCTCTCCTACTCGATTCACCAATTGATACATTTGACGTACAGCTTTAGTATTTTTCATTTTCGGTGAGTAAACGATTTCTGATATTTGGGAGTAGTAATTAGTTGTTTCAATAAACTCAGTAGCAATCTCATATTCATGAAATTTATACAAGCCATTCCCTAAAAGAACAATAATACAACGATCAATGCATTGAATCACTGTCGTTTGATAATATTTTGAAAGTTGCTCTTCCAGTTCATCCCTAATTTTCTTCTCTTCTGATACATCGTTAATATAAATTAACCACATCATTTGAATAGCAGAAACATCGATATTTAGCATGTTAGCTAGTCTTCGCATTTTGTCGCTTTCATCATTAATAATCGCTTTTACTAATGCATATTCACTAACTTCATCATGCTTGTCGCCCCAAAGATTAATGGCAACTTGGACAACTTCACTTATTTTTTCAATGGTCTTTGCTGGTAATGGTGTGTTCTCTTTAATAACAAACAAAAGTAGCTGCTCTCCATTTTTTTGCTGAATACTTTTATATTCAACGACACACGATATATCGCTTCTTTGTAGTTCTAGTTTTCCCTTTTCCTTATTCAGATGACCGTGTGAAAATTCCTGTATGACTTGCCAAACATCTAAAGATGAATTTCTAGGCCACATTACTTGATTCACAATATCAAAATTATTGTTTGTCAATACAATGTTAGCTTTCAGGCGATCAGCTAGCATTTTCAATGTGATTTCTACACTTTGTAAATGCTCTGGTAGCAAGCTGACCTTTTCTAAAGTTTCCTTCACAAACTGATCATTGACAGCCTGATTACTAACTATCGCTTCCATCACTTCATAAATGACTTCATTATAACGTAGAGAGTAATCATTTTTAGGCATACAAATAATGATAAAACCTTGAGAGTCTGCTAATTGCAGTACCTCCTCTGGAATTTCCGGCACAACAATTCCTACATAATATAAAATAAGACCCAATTCGCCAAGATCATGTAAGTGTTGAATGGTTGCACATTGTTGTTCAACACTATCTCTAATGGAATAAAAAGAGCTAATGACTAGCTCTTCCGCATACCACTCTTCCTGAACGGATTGGATAATCGTAGATAAAAAATCGACATTTGATACTTCTAACACAGATAAAGATGAGACCGTACGATGAAGATTATTTTTTCCAGTTAATACTTCTGCCCCTCTAAATGAAGGCAATTGTAGTAAATCTTTTACCGTTACCCCAATTTCATTCACCACTACTTCTTGTTATATTTTTTATGTACTATCAGGTGTGCTTCCCATAGAGTTAACAAGCCTTGTTAAAAATACGGCATCGTATCCTTATGAAGAAGAATACCACATTCCCTGTTTTAGAAGAAGAGATAGGTAATATATCCGGTGTCATCGGCTATAACTTCAAACACGATTCTCAAATAATTACTAACAACTTACTTTGAATCACATCATACCGTTGTATCTTTATCATTTGCTTCATATAAACTTCTACAATAAATTATTCTTTAGTGAAAAATTTGGGGTCAATTTGATCAATAACTAAAGTAACAGTATAAAAAAATCCTATTTTCCTTTTGTCATCATATGTTAATTCCGTTTGACTATTTTTAATAAAAACTACCCAATCATTTTCTATCTCACTTATGTTCTTTCCGTATATTTCCTCTATTTTTTTAGCCAAGTCCTCTTCGTTGTATAGTTGTTCAAACTTTTCTAATCCATAAGTATCAATTAAATAAGTAATAAAAGAAGCTGAATGCATATAGCTCATCCATCGAAGGGTGTACTCTTTTTGATTTTTAATGGCTGGGCGAAAATAGGAATCGGCTTGATTCAGATCTATCAACTTGCTAATTGGTATGAATTTGTTTGAATCGATAAAATACTTCATAAGCTTATGGGCATATGACTCATTTTTCCCATACTTATCTTCCATATAAGTAGCAAAACCCTCTTGCGTAAAATAGCCCCTGCTTTTATCAAAATTGTTGCCATAACCAAGTAAGGAATGTGTCAGTTCATGGACAAGTGGATATTGGTTTTCCTTAATGTCATATAGTTGAAGTTCCGATTTCAAACCCCATGATAGTTCATTTCCTTCATTGAGAAAAACATTTATTCTCTCGGAAGGAACATATGTAGTGTGAATTGAATTCTGAATTTCATCATAGGCATTAAGGAGTTCGCCTTTTATTGATTCTACTTTTTCTTGTGGAACCTTTATTTTATTAATAATCTCAAAGGTAATTTTCCCATCCGCTGTAACAACAATATTTTCATCATTGTTTCCTTTAGGAACAACTGTATCCTGAGTACAGGCTGCTAATAAAAATATAAATATAAGAAAGAAGCTTCTAAACTTAACCATATTACCTCCTAAAAAAAATAATATTTTCCATTTAATACGGATTCCAAATTGAAAAGTTTCATTTTTTTAAGTATTTAAAAAATAATAAAAAAAAAATTTTATTATATGAATAAAAGCAGAGGTTTGTTTGTATACCAATTCTCCTGCTTTTCCTAACTCGGTACGTAACTACTCTAGAAATCTTACATTTTCCATTATGAGATTCACAACAACTCATATTCCTATTTCCCACATTTTCTCCGTTACTTTCCCTACTCTGCCATCAATATTCGTTCCGTCAAACTTCGGGAGCTTTAGCTCACTGACGATTTTTCCGTCGAGCATAAACATTACACGCTCCGTCCGTGCTGCTACCTTTGCATCGTGAGTGACAAGCATAATCGCAGTACCGCCAGCGTTAATTTCGGAAAAAATGTCCATGATCTCTTGCGCTGATTTTGAGTTAAGTGCACCCGTAGGCTCATCGCCGAAGATGATTTTCGGGCTGTTCAAAAGCGCTCGACATATTCCTGCTCTCTGAAGCTGACCTCCCGAAACTTGTGTAATGCCGCGCATTTCAAGCTCCTCGATGCCTACCCTCTTCATAAGTGCTCTTGCCTTCTCTGAAATTTTTGCAACGTTTTTTCTGTTATCGCGCATTGATGGAAGAATAATATTTTCAAGAATATTTAGATTTTTGAGCATCGTTGGCTGCTGAAATACAAAGCCCATTTTAGTTCTACGTATGTCTGAAAGTTCAACCTTCCCGACTGACGATAAATTATTGCCATCAAAAATAACCTTTCCGCCATCAACGCTGTCCATGCCGCTCAGTACAAACATTAGCGTAGATTTGCCAGAGCCTGAGGGTCCCATTATCGCAACAAACTCACCCTCGTTTATATCAACGGACGCTCCGTCAAGAACATTGCGCTTTTCATCTCCCTCGCCGAAAGATTTTACAATATGTTCACCGATGATAATCTTCTTCATAAGCTACTCCTTTATATTTTCGGATATTTTTATTTTCCCCGCGCCCGATGTACCAATTATTGTTGTGATTAATACCGAGCATACCATCATTAACGGACAAATCACGTACGCCGAAAGTGGATTGACTGAAAAACTAAACGACGACGCCCCAAACGAGGAGATAACTGCGCCTGCAAGTACCTCTCCGAGAGTATTTGCCAGTAAAGTGCCAAGAAAAATCCCGATCATTGATACGAATACCGCTCGCGAAGCAAACTGTATCGTAATATCCTTATTTGTAAAGCCTAAAGCTTTCATGACGGCAATAGAATATCTGTCCTTTGCGACAAGCATTTTCATAAACAATAGCGTTACTAGTACCGTTATTACGAGCGCTATGGCAATTGCAGCAATGGAGGCCTTACCGACCGATTTTATAGTCGAGCCGAATGTTTGAGTTACAAATTCATCAATATTGGAAATCTTAGCGAAAGTAAATCTGTCCGCATAGTCTGAAATTTTTTTATCGACAAGAGATTTATCTGTAAGCTTCGCGCAAATTACGCTCCACATTATACCTTCCGAAGTGTCGATAAAAACAGCCTTTGCCGTTTTTCCGCCGTTCGTAATGTCGGAATAAATGCCACTTACCGTAAGCTTTATGTCCTTCCCCTTCATCACGACCGTAATGATATCGCCAACCTTTTTGCTCATTTCATCAGCGTTCAAAGCTGAAAGTGCAATTTCGTTTTCTACTGCGGGTGCTCTGCCCTTGGTATATTCAATAGGGAATATCGAGTGGTCGCCAAGTTCGATTTTTATATTTTCCTCCGAACCGTCTTCCTTTTTTGTTTTGAATGTCTTTGTTGTTAGGATGGTATATTTTGAAATGGAACTGTCGCTGTTCATGGATTTTAAAACTTCGACAGATTTTTTAGAAATATGATCAGTTTGCTGAATATCAATACGAATATCGTAGTTTCCAATACCCATATATTTAATGAAACTTGTTGAGGAAATCGTGTTGTAAAGGTTTTGTGGAACAATAATGATAAATGCTGAAATGATAAGTACTGCAAGCATTGTGGCGTAAAGTCTTTTCCTTGCGAGAACATCTTTGATCCCAAGAAAAATGTTCGTGTTAAACAGCTTATTTCTGTTCAGGCAAAAACGCTTTGCGCCTGCGTTTTTTTCCTGTGAAGTGCCAAAGCGTATTGCTTCTGCAGCAGATATTTTCCTAAAGCGTCTCAGCACTCCGCTTACATAGGCAATGATTGCGAGGAATACAAGCAGAATTCCGATTATTCCTAAAGCCGCGGCAAAGGAAGAGTTTTCGCTTTCCCCCATATAAAGCCGGATATTTTCAAGAAGGATGTCTTTGAATATGAATGAAAGTGCAAAACCGAGAATACTCCCCCCTGCTGCAATCGCTGTGTACTTCGCAAGATAAATTTTCTTAATGTCAGAAAGGCGCAGCCCTATCGCCTTCATAACACCAATTTCACGGTAATCGTCCTCTATTTTCGCAAGGAGTGTAAAGCGTATGCACATAAATGCGATGGCAACGACAAGAACGCTTATAAGAAGGATAACTGCTATCATGATCCCATCAGAAAGTGCGTTAAGTGTTTTGAAAAGTGGATATGTAATCGTTGGTCCGTTCGCTTCAAGACCTGCGGAAGCATAAGCAGTTTCAAATTCACCGAGCGCCGATAAATCCTTTAGTCTAAACTCTATCAAATACTCCATACTCCCATGGCTTTTTATTTCCGCATAATCATTTTGACTAACAAGAAATCTTTTTGAGGAAGACAACATAGAATTCATCTGTGAATCGCGAAGGAAGCCCGCAACAGTAAATTCCTTTCCGCCTATTATCGCTTTATCACCGACTCTTGTGGTGTTGTCCTTCATATAGTTAATTGGAACATAAAGCTCGCCATCGGATACGTTTATAATGTTTCCGTCAAGATCAAGAAGATAATCAAATTTTTCACTCTGTATGCTGAAACCATTGTCTTGCACATTATTCGCAAGCGATCTATCACCTAAAATAATCTGCCCGTTATCCATGTTCAGAAACTCAAGCACTTGAAATTCATCCACATTGCTGTTTTGCTCCGCGAAATTTGCAAGCCGGACAGTATCGATATCTCCCGAGTGCATTTGCATAAAATGTGGCGTTTTCGCCTGATTCATAAGTGAATCGATCGCACCTGAAAGATTGACGATAAGTATCGCCGAGAGAGAAACGAGCATAGCCGCAGCGGCAACAAATATCGTTGTTGTTAGCGTTATCAGTTTGCTTTTAGAAATGTCATTCCGGATTATTCTGTAATACATACGTCACCTCTGTTTTCAAGTTGAAGAAAATTAATGAAGTAACACAAAATCCCAAGCCCACTTTCTATTGCTGAAATGAGCTGTCTCAACCATAGCAGAAAAATCTTCTGAAGAATCCCTCAGAATTAACTACTGTTGTTTCCACTTTCTTAACCCTCACCTCCACTGCCAAACATCTTCATCATATACATAAGACCTCCGCTTTCGACACCTAGCAATCTTTCTACGTTGAATATAAAAGCTGGTATACGTGCAGCACGTTCTTCATCTGTCAGATCTACCATATCATCGTCAAAAACGGTATTCGTATATGCCACAATCATTTCCATACATTCATATGGATATGGCGTACTAAATAGTCCTTGCTCAATACCCTCACGGATTATTTCCGTCAGTATCGGTGGAAGGTCGTTAATGATGACTTTTTGTATTTTTTGATGCATAAGCGCGTTCTGAGGCTTATGTATATGGTCAATAATTTCCTTTCCGTTTCCGCTGCTTATGTTTAGTGCCATCACAACACGAACAATACGCTCGTGAACGGGTATGCTCTTATCTGCAGCAATTCCATTGGCTTCACCTAAAATTTGAGTATTATATCGCTCAATTAGGGCGTCCATAATATCTTCCTTCGACTTGAAGTGATAATACAGCGTTCCCCGTGCAATTCCGACCTTTTCAAGAATATCGTTAGTACTTGTGCCATCAAAGCCCTTCTGACTGAAAAGCTCATTAGCCGCATCAAGTATTTCCTTTCTGCGCTCCATCGCTTCTTTTCTCATGTATACTCCTCCCTCATTAGACCGACTGTCTGTCGATAAAAATTATAGCATTTTACAATAAATTGTCAATAGGCTGTTCCTATTTTGTAAAGAACTATCAATTTTATAGAGTTAAAGATAAACGAATAATGAAGTCTCCTCTATATGTAGAATCCTTCCACACAAAAATATCCTTTTTACATAATAAGTGATAGAATTATATGTAAGAAGTTTATGCGTTAAGAGAGGAAAACAATAATGTTTGAAGTACAAAAAATGGATTATACAATGGGAAAAAAGATACGTGAAAGTTTACAGGCAGATTGCCAAAGCTGTTTTGGTCTATGTTGCACGGCTTTAAATATTGCTGCTTCTAGCGACTTTGCCATTAATAAAGCAGCTGGGACACCTTGCCCTAATCTACAATCGGATTTTAGTTGCCAAATTCATAGTAAACTTAGAGATCAAGGGTTTAAAGGATGTACAGTTTTTGATTGTTTAGGAGCAGGACAAAAGGTGTCACAAACAACCTTCCATGGACAAGACTGGCGACAACACCCTGAAATTTCCGAGAAAATGTTTCGTGTCTTTCCTATGATGGAACAACTTTATGAAATGATCGCCTACGTAGCAGAGGCATTATCGTATACGGTTGATTCATCCCTATTTAACAAACTACATTTGCAATTAGAACAGCTACAGCGTGCAACGGAGCTAGAAGCAGATGCATTACTAGCAATAGATATTCCTAATTTCCGACTGCCGGTGAATGTTTTACTGTTAGAAACAAGTGATCAAATTCGTCAAAGCCTTATCGTAAAGATTGGAAAAAGCGCTCGAAAGTATGACAATCGTGGGGTTGATTGGATTGGGAAGAATTTAAAAGGCAAGGATTTAAGAGCAACTGATCTTAGAGGAGCTTATTTAATTGCTGCCAACCTACAAAATGCAGATTTAAGAGGTGTTGATTTTATTGGTGCCGATTTACGTGACGCCAATTTACGCGGCGCAGACCTTTCTAGCAGTATGTTTTTAACCCAAATGCAAATTAATTCAGCACAAGGCAATCACCAAACAAAATTACCCTCCCACTTGAAACGTCCGTCTCATTGGGATAACTAACCTAAAAAAGGGCAGATGAAAGCAATACCCCCTCAGACTGAGAAAAACACTATTTTGTTTCATAAAGCTGAATGGTATCTATAAACCTTGAAAAAAGAGCAAATAGAAAAAGCGTGTTTTGAAATGCTTTTTCTATTCTTCAACTAATGATGCACATCTTTTTATTTAGTTTTTCAATGTTTAAACTCCAAACTGTTTAAAATGATGGTCAAGGTGCTTGTATATTCCCTTACCCCATTGCTCAGAAGTGAGTGCCCCAAAAAAAGGATGAGGATGAGTTGTGCACTTCTCTGGTCCGTTATTTTGGAATGTGATAATTTTTTGTTTAAGCTTTTCTTTTTCTGTCTCAAATTCTCTATCATCTGCAATCAAAATAGTTGGAATAGTAGACATATTATGAGGCAATGTCTTGTCATTGTAAACGATTTGTTTTGCAAATCTCCCTACTACTATTCCTAACCGACTCCTTGGTGGAAAAGAATTTCCCATTGCGATGTCTTGGAAAGATGAACAATGCGCTAGCATTTGGGCAACATCCATTTTTCCCCATTGCGGTTGTGAATTGGGACTCAATTTGTCAATACGCTTTAAAACTTCTGCTGTATGCATATGATTAAAAATATTTTTCATTAGTTTGCATATCCCCTTTAAAGATGTATGGTATTTTAAACCGCTATTTGTAATAAAGTTTGATTAAGACTACAGAAGTATTCAAAGCAGCTGTAGTACTTGTGAGCGTTGATTCAATCATAACCACAGCTTTGACTGTTCAAAGAGAAGCAATGCCACATATGAAGATGTAGAAGCGCTCCTGTAAGTGAGTGAGTGAGTGAGTGAGTGAACAACATAACAAAAGGACTTACGTGTATGAGTTGTATTACGCACAAGTCCCCTAAATTATTGGAGCTAAAAATTCATTATGAAAATTGCACCTAATGATTATACAATCCCTATTTCAGTAAAGCTACATTTATAGATTACTAATTACGAATACATTCAGAACCCAACCAAGAATTGAAATGATAATAATACTCCAAGCATTTTTCTTACGCTGTATTACACCTACAATCCCCATAATCACCCCTAGTAATGGTGAAAATAGAATACCGATAATCTACGCAAAAATATTGTAGGTATTATAACTGTAGATTTCGTTACTTTCATTACCGTATTTGTCACTATCCATCTTCATCCCCCCACCTCGCTTAGCTTTCGCACAAATAAATTGCCACAGGAAATGGTGTTCTTAGACTGAGTTCCTCTATTTCAGAGGATGTTTGGACATCCACTGAAAGAAGTTAAAACAATTGTAGCACTGATCCAACTTTGAGTTAGCTACCGTAGCAATTTTATTAAGCCTATTAGAATAATAACTCAAATAAGTTACTCCTTCTTCCATTTATAGGGGATATTTGCCCAATCGTAAAATATATTAAAAAGGAAAAATAAAATTGAAATTCCAATAATTTGTCCCCATCGAATGTCATCACGAAATAACCATTGAATTATAATAAATAGTATGAAATAAATTAGCGAATATTGTATATTTTTCTTTATAATTTTTACCATATTCATCCTCCCCATACAATAATACTCCATTTCTTATTGAAGAACCCCCTACCGTTAGTTTCAATAAGCACATATTTTACTTCAGAGAAGGTAACAATACAATTAATTATATAAAGTCGTAAAGGTGTATTGTAGAAAATGAACCTATTATTTTCCTTTTGTAACGATGCAGTAGTAATTATAGTAACGTCCAATTCGTTAGTAGCACCGTATATGAAGTCATGAGTTTACATAAAAAAAACAAATCAACTTTTTTTATTGATACACTTTAATTTAAATTTATTTTTATCTACAAGCAAAAAGGCAGATGAAAGTATATTCATCCGCCCTCTACTTATTTTTGTTTCTTTTTATAGATAATCGTAGCTACAACAAGTAAAAGTAAAATTGCTTGTCCAATCATTGTTTCTACTGTTGGATAGAAACCAATGATGC
Source organism: Lysinibacillus sp. NPDC093190 (assembly GCF_050280425.1). NCBI lineage: Bacteria > Bacillati > Bacillota > Bacilli > Caryophanales > Bacillaceae > Lysinibacillus > Lysinibacillus sp. NPDC093190. The sequence goes on from NZ_JBNNVG010000019.1 coordinate 70,197, forward strand.
TGACAACTGGCAAGCCATCAACAATTGTTGTTGAAACTGAATCTCTTAGCTGCAGTGTATGCAGACTGACACCAATAATTTTAAATGCCAATACATAGATTAACACAGTTGCCACTGCGAAAAATTTATGAATTGGAATTTTTCCACTTGCTTTCAATAACACAAATGCAAAAATAGCTAATATTAAAAGTGCTACTACGATACCTAGCACAAATTGAGATGTTTCCATTTTAGGTGCAATTCCTGCATAGAAGACCAGTGTTTCTGCCCCTTCACGGAAGACGGATAGGAAACTAATTGCTGCCATTGCAAACACCGAGCCAGTTGAGATGGCATTGCCCATTCGTTTGGAGATATAACGGTTCCAGCTTACCACACTTGATTTACTATGGAGCCAAATACCAACTCCAATCATCATTGCAGCAGCTAATAAACCAATATAACCTTCCATCAGCTCTCGACTTGTATCAATTGTCGCAGATTGGAAAAGTGTCGACATTAAAATAGCTGCTACCGCTGATAGTAAGATCCCCACAAATGCACCAACATATATCCATTTGCGCATTGTTTTTTGTCCAGATTTCTCTAAGAACGATACTAATGCCATAATAATGAGTAGTGCCTCTAAGCCCTCTCGCAGTAAGATTAATGCTGCATCCCACAGAGTATAATCTGAGTCACCTTGAATCAGCTCAATTTCAGTGCGGAAAGTATTAAGCTTACTTTTAATTGTTTTGACATCGACGTTAGACTTTAATAAGTCACTAACGAGGATCGGCATATCACTTTCAATTTTTGTATAAAGGCTACCGTTACGAGTTGAAATATCTATTTCTACACTCGGCCATATTTTAATGAACTCTCGAATTTTATCAGATGCAGCCTTGAAGTCACCTGCATCGATAAAATCATTCGCCTCATCAATATAAGCAATCAATGTTGCTAAAGAATACTCTCCTTCAACAACTTTCGCTGTATCATTACCTGCTACAAAATCCTCAATTGTTTGTTTTAATTCTGCATATTGTGATTGCATTAAGGCTATATCAGGTTTTTCGGAAGCAAGTGAAATCCGTATAAAGGCCATCTGTGTTTCAATTTGGCCGTACATCGCAATGCTTTGCTCATGTACAGGGCGTTCAATTTTCTTCCATTTTGCATTAAAATCCTTATACGCTGCGTCGATTGTTGTTAAATCACCACTTGCTAAGGCATCTTCAAAAGCTTTCATGATAGGTTTAAATTTCGTGCCAAATTCTGCTCGCTGCGCCGCTTCATCTACAGGATTCTCAAGCTTTTCTAAAGCACGTAAAGCATTTGACAAGTCAGACAGTGCCTTTAAACGTTCATCCTTGGAAGTAGCTTTAACTGCTTGCGCAAGAATTTCGTCCACTTTTTCTTTTGCGTCCTTTTGCTCAGATGTCATCGACGCCCAGTCTTTGGCAAATTGTTCAAGAGCACGTTCTGCCTCAGCTTCTTTGTCCTGCTTCGTATTCATTAGCGCATCACTAATAGAAATGTACAAATGACTATATGATTGCGCTGCCTGCACTGGTACAGCAAGTGCCAATAACAAGCAAAGTACTAAACTACAGCGCGTTAAAAAGTGCTTCACCTATATAACTCCCCTTTGATACTCCAGGGAAGCAAGCAAACACTGCGCTGCCTCGATGGGTAATATATTCATTCATTTTATCCATACGCCCTAAGCTATTTTGAACTGTTGTAAATTGGGCTGGGTCTTTTTGATAAGAAATAAACAAGAGTCCCGCATCGTGCGCACCTGTATTCGTCATAACACCTGATGCATAAGAGTAAGAGCGACGTAAAATACGTGCGCCAGATTTACGTGCCAAATGCACATGTGAAGTATCTGGCATAATATATTCACCGTTACTACCTTTCGCCTCTACATCGAAATCATCGAACTCTTTCTTTTTACCAAAAGGTGCACCACTATCGCGATAACGACCAAAAGTTGCCTCCTGATCTTTTAAAGATGTGCGATCCCATGTTTCAAGATGCATTTGAATTTTACGGGCAACTAAATAAGATCCGCCTTTTAGCCAGCCTTTATCGACCCATACTACTTTATTTAAATCTTTTTCATCGGTATTCGATGGATTTACCGTACCATCCTTGAATGCAAATAAATTTCTAGGTGAGCCTCCGCCAGCAGGGAAAGAGTTGAAGCCTGCCTGTGACCATTTAATTTCTACCTTACCAGATGCTGCTCGAACTAAATTACGCACTGCGTGGAATGCTACCTGTGGGTCATCCGCACATGCTTGAATACAAAGATCTCCACCAGTAAATTCTTTTTGTAACTGATCCTTTGGGAAATGAGGTAAGTCTTTTAACTCCTCAGGCTTCAAATGCTGGATACCAAGCTTATCAAACAAAGATGGTCCTACACCTATTGTAATCGATAAATTTGAAGCATCTAAACCCTCCGCTTCACCTGTATCTCCTGTTGGCACTCTAGTATTTGTTGTTAAATCTACCATTAATTCACCATTCATTAAACGTACAACAAGAGGTGTCCATTGTTTGAACAACTCTTGTAGTTCTTTCTTTGATGTAAATAAAACATCCAAAGAAGCAAAATAAATATTTGTCTGAACAGGTGTAATAATGCCAGATTGATGTTTTCCATAGAAATCAACTTTGTTAACTGCTGTCGTGCTGTCTGCAACAGGCTCAAACACATCATAGCCCATTACTTTCATAACACCACCTAAGCCAGAAGCACCGATAGCTACACCAGCTACTCCCATGCCTGTTAGCTTTAACATGTCACGTCTAGATATTTTTTTATTGATCCATTTTTCATCATTTGACACTGTCATTTATTATCACTCCAAAATAATACCCATTTGACTTAATGGTTCACCAAGTTGATTTACTGCTGCCGCAAGCGCTTTTGTGTTTTCTTCAGTTAATTCTTCATAAGAAACATACCCGCCATCAGCTGTTGCATGCTGTGCCAATAAATCATCTACTGCTTTGAATTTTTCATCTAATGTTGCTACTAAGTCTTTGTCTTTCGCTTCTAATTTCGGACGTAGGATTTCAAAGATCTTTTCCGCGCCTTCGATGTTTGCTTTAAAGTCATAAAGGTCTGTGTGAGAATAGATTTCTTCTTCACCAGTGATTTTAGATGTTGATACTTCATTTAATAAATCAACCGCACCTGTAATCATTAAATCTGGTGTTACTTCTACAGTTTGAACTAAAGCGTGTAATTCTTTTGCGTCTGCTAGTAAATGATCTGCAATTGCCTCGTAGCCTGCAGTTTTATTTTCTACCCAAAGCGCATGTTCAAGCTTATGATAGCCCGTCCATTCTTCTTCGCCCTTACCTTCTTCTTGGATATCAGCTAAACGACCATCAATACGTGGGTCAAGGTCACCGAAGCTCTCAGCAATTGGCTCTGAGCGCTCGAAATACATACGTGCTGGTGCATATGCTGCTTTTGCTTTTTCAATGTCACCGTCTTTAAATTCGTTCACAAATTTTTCTGTTGCTATTAAGAATTGATCCATTTGCTCTAAGGCAAATTGTTGATAGGCTGCTAGTTCAGCAGATAAATCAACCTTTGAAGCTTGTTCTGCTTGCTCTGTTGCAGGCTTATCTTCTTTTTTAGCTTCATCTGTATTGCCGCAGCCAGTCATAACAATGCCCCCTGCAACTAATACTGACAATAATGATGTTTTTTTCATGCTAAGTACCTACTTCCGAAATAGTTTATATCGAGAATGATAATGATTATCATCATCGATTGCAAGAAGTATTTTTATTTAAAGAAAAAAACGACATTTTCTAGTTGATATATTTGAACAACTAGGAAAATGTCGCTTTTTCTACAATATAACGATTCTAAACTATGAAATTTTCGCTTGTTTTGACTTTTCATATTTTCCATATAAGAAATAATAAAGGATAATAGATACTAAAATAACAAATACCATCGCAAAGAAGATGGCACTGTACCCCATAGTCGGAACGAAGAATCCTAAGAAATAAGGACCAACGCCTAAACCTAAATCATATAATATGAAATATGTCGAAGTTGCAAGTCCTAAACGTTCATTTGGTGTAACCTTAATAGCTATTGCTTGCGCTACTGAATTGAAATTGCCATAACCAATCCCAATGCAAGCAGCAGCTAGTAAAAATGCAACACCACTTGTTGCCGAACTAAAAGCATACATACCGACTGCAAAAATGACTAGACATGGATAGATAACAATGTTCGCACCTCTAGTATCTAGCAATTTTCCTGTAAATGGACGTGTCGCTAAAATAACAATTGCATAAATGATAAAGAAATAACTTCCCGCTGTTACCATATCAAGCTCTTTCGCGTAAAACGTCATAAATGACATAACCCCTGAATAGGCAAAGCCAATAACGAGCGCCACAAAAGCAATTGGCACAGCACGCATTTCGATAAAATTGGTTAGCTTAAATCCTGTTTTCTCAGCCATTTCTTTGGCCTTCTTCGGTGCATCTGGAACGGTTACGATAAAATACATCAAAAAGCAAATAATGGCTAATACAGAATCGACAGCAAAAATCATCCGATAATCTTCAAACAGCTGTGTTAAAAGAATACCTACAAAAGGTCCGATAGCAGTGGCTAAAATAGCACTTAAGCTGTAATAACCAATACCTTCCCCTCGGCGCTCAGGTGGTAAAATTTGTGCAATAATTGTTCCTGTCGCCGTACTAGCCACCCCAAGTGCAATCCCTTGTACTAAACGATTGATTATTAGAAGCGGCAAATTCGTCGCAATAAAATAAGACATTGTTGATAGCATAAACAATAATAATCCACAAAATAATGTTTTTTTGCTACCCCAATCCCCAATGATACGTCCTGTCCCGAGCCGACCAAATAAAGTACCAATAATAAAAATACTCGATACAAGCCCTGCCGTACTAGTTGATGCCTCAAAATGCTCAACCGCATAGCCTGCAATTGTTACCATTAATAAATAAAAAATTAATGTAATGGTAAAGTTAATAAGTGAGACGATTAAAAAGTCCTTCGTCCAAAGTTTATGTCTAGTTGCTTCCACTTTCTTCTCTCCTACCGATTGATGTTTGCACAAATGTTCGCTAAAACTTGTGTCGCAATTTCAATTTCCTGCTTTGATACACCTGCGAGTGCCTCTTCAAAAAATGGTTTTAATTGTACCTGAATTTCTTGCACAATCTCTTCACCATTAGCCGTTAATTGCACAAGCTTTTCACGCTTATCCCTACCCGCTACCGTTTCCACATAACCAAGCTCCACCAGCTTTTGCACAAGCCTTGTCACACTCGGCTTTTCAATAAACATAAAATTCGCAATGTCCACAAATGTATGTGACCCTTTATCCTTCAATAATCGAAGGAGAGCCCATTGAGAACTATATAACTGATATTTCTCTAGCAGCACATTCACTTGATTGATAAACGGTCTGTACATTAAGCGGTATTGATTAAAAAATTCTTGTTCAATTGTCAAAAATACCACTCCTTTATATTGGTTAGCCTAGCTAACTATATACTTAAAAATTCTATTTGTCTAGTAGGGAATTATCGAGAAAGCCGGCTTTTATCCGTCGGGGGCTAAGTTTTTTCCGTCGCTCTGAGACTCTTTCCGTCGGTGGGGCCTCGCTTTCCGTCGCCGCTAATTTTATCCGTCGC
>NZ_JBNNVG010000019.1:75991-106257 GCF_050280425.1 Lysinibacillus sp. NPDC093190
TCCTTGAGGTTTCTATCCGTCGGGGGCGCTGTTCTTTCCGTCGCTCTGAGACTTCTTTCCGTCGATGGGGCCTCGCTTTCCGTCGCTGCTAATTCTATCCGTCGCCTTGAGGTTTCTATCCGTCGGGGGCGCTGTTCTTTCCGTCGCTCTGAGACTTCTTTCCGTCGATGGGGCCTCGCTTTCCGTCGCTGCTAATTCTTTCCGTCACCTCGAGACTTCTTTCTTTCTACAACCTTTCTAGTAAAAAATTCAGACCGCTTGAATTTTTGCTCTTTAATTAACAATTAAATACCTCCTATTACTTTTAGTTCCCTCAGCTTTCAACGGTAACTTTTGTAGTAATTTATAAGCTGTATTAGGTGAATCTATTTTAAAAAACTCACAAAAACTTTTATTTGTTAACGTTTCGCCTACTAGTAATCGATAATCTTCAAGCGTTTTAAAAAATGCCTCTTGGTCAACCGCTCCGCATCGTGGACAATACCATTTTGGGTAACGATAGTTCATTGTCTGTCCATTTAAACAACTTTCGCATAGCACACCTTTTACTAAACCCCGGACAGGCAGTGCTATTTCTCTTTTGATTGGCCTATGCATGGACAATAATTTAGAAGCAAATTGAAAAAGCTTTTCCTCATCAACCACCGCCTCTTTATGCTGTCGATACCATTCTCGAACGTGATAACGTAAACCGGAAACATGAAAAATTGGTTGCCCTCTTAAACTCTTCGATAAAATAGCATTTTTCGTCGCCAAAACGACAGCATAATGGACGGGAATCTCAAGCCGTGACTGATGTAACATTCCCGTCATCCATTCCGTATGTCGCCTCCCTTGATGAAATGGATTAGTCATTCCCTCAATATCCCCTTCAGCTGTAGTTCGTGTAAATTGATTAAAGGATTCATCGAAATCTAGAAAGCCTGTTACATTTTTAATTTCGAGTATCAATATAAATTGAGGACATAGTAAAACGGTGTCTATTTGATGTGTAGTACCAAAGTGATTGAATATTTGTTAATTATGAAGAAAATAATGCGGATTAGGTAAAATAATTTCAAGCCATTCGGCATCTACTCTTTGCTCCCCTGCAAAGCCTGCGTGTATACGCCTCAACCTCTCATAATAATGCAGGTATTCAGTATGTGTGCTAGGTAATCTCCGTATCAAAGCATCTAAAATTTTGTGTTGCTCCGATTCCTGACGATCTAATAAAATCATTGTTTCTTCACCTCCTTAACTATTGTATAAAAAAAGAACCTCAAAAAAAGAGGTTCCAAAAAACTTGAAATACATATAGTTCAAATTAAATATTTCACCAACTTTTTTAGATAGAAAGAACGGAAAAATTCCTACGATTCAGCTTTTGCTAGTATTTTTTTGCTCGCTATCCGTCGGTGCCAGAGTTCTTTCCGTCGCTCTGGCCTCGCTTTCCGTCGCTGCTAATTTTATCCGTCTCCCTGGGATTGCTATCCGTCGGTGTCGGAGTTCTTTCCGTCGCTCTGAGACTTCTTTCCGTCGCTCTGGCCTCGCTTTCCGTCGCCGCTAATTTTATCCGTCTTCCTGGGATTGCTATCCGTCGGTGTCGGAGTTCTTTCCGTCGCTCTGAGACTTCTTTCCGTCGCTCTGGCCTCGCTTTCCGTCGCTGCTAATTTTATCCGTCGATGAGGCCTGGCTTTCCGTAAAGCCTTTCAACACACAAAAAACAACTGAACAGCCAAAGCCATTCAGTCGTTTTTTCGTAGTAAATATAAAAAATAGGGTGCACCGATACATGCTACGACAATACCTGCTGGCACTGTCGCACTTGAAATAGCAACGCGGCCAATTGTATCCGCTAGCATTAGTAAGCTAGCACCGATAAACAGTGTGAGCGGTAAAAAGAACTGGAAGCGCGGCCCGACAAGCTGCTTTGCAATATGTGGAGCCATTAGACCGATAAAGGCAATGCCTCCTGTGACCGATACAGCTGCCGCCGCTAATGCTACAGAGACAACTAATAATTGCAAACGCTCTCGGCCGATATTCAAGCCTAAACCAACCGCCGTTTGTTCTGTCATCGCAAGCACATTTAACACATTTGCCTTATAAAAAATAAATGGAATGCCTAGCACAAGCCAAGGCAATAAAGCCCATAAAAATGGCCAATCTGTTCCCCAAATATTGCCCGCAAGCCATTGTGCGATAAATTGCACATCACTTCGCTCAGCAGAGGAAATTAAGACCATCATTACACCAGATAAGGCGGATGCTACACCTACTCCGACTAAAATGAGTTGGACCGGCTGTACACCTTCATTGCGCTTGTACGAGAAAAAGTAAATGCAGAGTGCCGTTAATAAAGCGCTGACAAATCCTACAAGTGGTAATACATACGCAAAATTAGGCAGATCTCCCTTGACAAAGAGATAAAAAAGCGTAATTCCAACACCTGCACCTGCATTAATCCCAATAATACCAGGGTCCGCTAAATCATTGCGTGTCACCCCCTGCAAAACGGCACCAGCTAATGCTAACGCCATCCCTGCAGCTGCTAGCACAAACAATCTTGGCAAACGTACAGAGAACAATACGAATGATTCTTTGAAGCTACCGTCTCCCAGTAAAATCGGGATTATGCGATCAATCGAAACCGAAGCTGCTCCCATTGAAATACCCATAACAACAATAACTATTGTTAATAAGATCCACGCCATTAACCATCTACGTTGTTTTTTTCGTCCGACATTAAACAATCTGACGACCTCCCTTCCGAACAAGAAGTAAGAAGAACGGAAGGCCGATAATTGAAATAATTGCCACTACCGGTGTTTCATATGGAGCATTAATCATTCTACCTGCAAAATCCGCTATCACCATAAACCATCCACCAATGATGGCACTCATCGGTAAAACAAATCGATAGTCTGTCCCTACAATTGCACGGACAATATGCGGCACCATTAACCCAACAAATGCTAAATTACCTACTAGCGCAACTGCGGAGCCTGCAAGAATTACAACGACAAACATCATAATTCCTTTAATGACTGCTGTATTTTGCCCTAACCCAACAGCTACTTCTTCATTTAAACTTAAAATGGTTAGCTGACGACTAAATGCAAACGCAACAATTAATCCGACCACAATAACAGGAGCAATCATTAAAGCTTGCCATGTAGTGCCAATTAAACCACCACTCGTCCACATCGAAACATCTTTTGAAATTTGAAATAATATTCCCGTACCATCTGCTATTGCTTGTAATAAAGCAGATACAGCTGCCCCAGCTAAGACTAACTTTAATGGAGAAAAGCCATTTTTTGTTGAAGCGCCAATTCCATAGACAACAATCATCCCTACGCCAGCACCTACGAAACATGCAAAAATAAGCGTATAATACGAGGTATTTGGGATAAATGCCATCGTCAATGCAAGTGCTGCATTCGCACCTGCTGTGAGACCAAGAAGCCCTGGATCTGCTAATGGATTTCTAGTAACCCCTTGCATTATAGCCCCAGCAACTGCGAGTGCACTACCTACAAAAATAGCGGCAATAATACGAGGAAATCGAATTTCTCGTAAAATAGCATAATGCTTACCGCCGTCTTGTCCAACAATCGCTTGAAAGACGTCTTGAATACTCGTATTTGCCGCTCCGATACAAAGCGAGATCGTAACTGTCACTGCTAATAAGATCAGTGTTAGCAACACCTGAAGCCAAAATGGGAAATGTCGAAACTTTGTCATTTGTCTTCGCTACTCTCTACTGAAATTATTGTAAAAATTTCTTTTCAAAGAAATCTAGTTGATATTCTAAAGTGATTGGGTCATTAAAGTAAAATTCGTTGGCATTCACTTCAAATAAATGACCATTTTTCTCAGCCTCTAAATCTTTAAACCATGCTGCATTTTTAATGGAACTATCTTGACCTTTAAACATACTAAAAATCACATAGTCCCCCGCATAATCCCCTAATACCTCTTGAGAAATTGCTAAATAACCTGGTTTTAAAGCACCTTCCTTCACTTTTTCAGGCATTTTTAAGCCCATTTCTTGATATAAAATTTCTGTTCCACGGCCCCAGTTATCTCCATAAACATACAATTGTTTATTGAACATTTCTGCGACAGTAACGGTTGCATTCTCACCGATTTTTTCTTTAATTTTCGTTCCTGCTTTTGCTGCACGTGCTTTAAAGTCTTTTACCCATTCAGTTGCTTCTTTTTCTTTGTTAACCGCTTTACCGATTTCAATAAATTGCTGTAAGTAATCAACTTTACCATAAGTAAATAATACAGTTGGTGCGATTTCTGCTAATTTATCTGCATTTTCAATACCATTTAAACCAATAATCAAATCTGGCTCAAGCTCGATAATTTTTTCGATATCCGTATTCTCAACAACCACTGCATCTTTAATATCATTTTGGAAGTTCGAATTATCTGCAGCCCATGAATCAACACCGACAACATTAACGCCAAGCTTTAGTAAATCCCCAACAAAAGAAGATAACACAACTACACGTTTAGGGTGAGCTGGTACTTCAATAGGACCTGATTCTGATTGATACGTAATCGTTTCTGTAGATGCTTTATCTTTAGAGCCCTCATCCGCCTTCTCTTCTTTATTGCCGCACGCTGCAAGCACTAGTACGACCATCATAAACATAGGTAATAACCACTTTTTCATGAATATATCTCCTTTTACACTGTTTGTAGTAAGTTATATGTAATGCACATTGGCTTATCTGTACGTGGATCCTTACCAATGACTGCATCAATATTAAACACTTTTTCTAATACTTCAGGTACCATAACTTCCTCTGCAGTACCAAACTTCACAAGCTCTCCTTTTGACAGCGCAACAATAAAATCTGAAAAACGTGCTGCCTGATTTAAATCATGTAGCACCATGACAATTGTGCGTCCTTCTTCTTCGTTAAGCTTATGAAGTAATTCTAAAACTTCTAATTGATGCGCCATATCTAAATAAGTTGTTGGCTCATCTAAAAAAATAATATCGGTCTCTTGCGCTAATGCCATTGCAATCCACACTCGTTGACGCTGTCCACCTGATAAGGCATCAACTGCGTTCTGACGAAAGTCATCCGTTTTAGTTACCTTTAAGGCCCAGTCAATCATTTCTTTATCCTTTTGCGATAAATTACCGAAGCCCTTTTGATATGGAAATCGACCGTAGGATACAAGCTCTTCCACTGTTAAACCATGTGCACTTTCCGGGCTTTGTGGCAAGATGGCGAGTTCTTTCGCTAATTCTTTTGTGTTCATCTCGGAAATATTTTGACCATCTAATATGACTTGTCCACTTTTATGCTTCAAAATCCTCGTAATAGCCTTTAAAAGTGTTGATTTACCACAGCCATTGGAACCAATAATGGTCGTTATTTTACCGTCTGGAATTTGTAGCGATAAATCATGCACAATCGTTTTGTCCTCATAGCCGATACGAATCGATTCAACTTGTAAACGCACAACATAACCTCTCTTTCCTTTTACTTCTTTCCATGCTATGATAACGATTAGCCGATAATGATAATCATTATCACTAAAGTTAGTCTAGTTTTCCTATAAAGTTTTGTCAAATACTTTTTTATTATTTTTTAAGGATGTGGTGTTATAAATGCAACATTTATACGATGTAACTATTATTGGTGGTGGCCCTGCAGGTCTATATAGTGCTTTTTATAGTGGTTTATGAGGATTGAAAACGAAATTAATTGAGAGTCAACAACAGCTTGGTGGTAAAGTTTTACTTTATCCTGAAAAGCTAATTTGAGATATTGGTGGTCACCCTCCTGTATTAGGCGAACAATTTGTAAAACAGTTAATTACGCAGGCAAAAACTTTTGATCCAACCGTTTTAACAGGCACAAAAGTAGATTTCATCGAGCGCCAAGGTGATATTTTTGTTCTACATACTGCGCAAGGAGATAAACATTATTCTAAAACCGTTCTTTTAGCAGTTGGTGGTGGTATTATTAACCCTCAAAAGCTTTCACTAGAAGGTGCAGAAAAATATGAAATGACTAATTTACACTATACTGTGCAGTCATATCGACACTTTGTGGACAAGGAAATTATTATTTCAGGAGGAGGAAACGCAGCTATTGACTGGGCTGTTGAACTTAGTCCTATCGCTAAAAATGTAACGGTTGTTTATCGTAAAGATAAGTTATCTGCCCATGAAGCAACAATAAAAGAGGCTTTAGATGCTGGAGTAAAGATTAAATACAATACAACTATTTCAAAATTGACTGCTAATGCTGACAAAACAGCGATTCAATTAGTGACATGTGAAAACTCAAAAACAAAGCAAAGCTATACGCGTCAAATCGATGAAGTAATTGTTAGTCATGGCTATAACCGTGAAGCATCATTAGAATTAGATCAAGAGATCACCATTTCTAAAAAAGATGATTACTATTTCGAAGGGAGAGCAACAGGAGAAACTGAGCAGCCTGGTATTTTTGCAGCGGGTGATATTTTAGCGTTTGAAGGAAAAATTCATCTCCTTCTAGGTACTTTCCAAGATGCAGCCAATGCAGTGAACTCTATCAAAACTTATTTAGAGCCTACTGCCTACCGCCATGGGGTCGTGTCATCACATAATGAAGTATTTAAAGAGAAAAATCGCTCTATTATTGAAAAGCAACTTATACAAAATAAGCATTAAATGTAATGTTCACTCCTTTTATAATCACAATAAACCCTCTTAAGAATTTACACTTAAGAGGGGGTTAAATTCAGTTCAAACACTAACAATGCCCTACGTTCCATCGAAATAAACTACTTAAAGAAATTTAAAAATGCCCCCATTTGTCTTAGCATACCAACTCCATTTGTTATAGTTCCCGCATGGCCCATAATTGTATTTAAATGCTGTGGTAATCTTCCAAATCTAGAAGTTAGAGGTTGTTGATTAGGGTAAAAGAAAGGTTGCTCCCTTCTACCTTGAATAGGAGGGCCAAAACCTTGTCTATGTCTTGGTGGCAATGGTCTCATTCTAGAATTAGGCGGATAAAATGGCATCAATTCACCCCCTATCAAATATCTTTTTACTAGTATACGTCTGTATTTTTTTATTGTTTAGACTATCGGAGAAGTTGCTAAAAAAATATATAGATATGTATTGTAAAAATGTTGAAGCCCAATTATTTATTATTCTCCCCCTCCTTTCTGTAAAGGTTCGTCATGACAACTCAGGAACCATACTATTTTTAATTTCATATTATACAAAAATACGAATAAAGAAGGGATTCCGATTCAAAATTCAAAATATCTAGATTTTCTGTCCAAATTTGGTGTGGGCGGTGCGCATCCTGGCGGTATTAATCTAACAAAGGAAATATTTAAAACTGAAAACATTAACAGAAATTCCCGTATTTTGGATGTAGGGTGTGGTACAGGCCAAACCGCTGCCTATTTAGCTAAGGAATATGAAGCAAAAGTAACAGGTATTGATATCAATTCTGAAATGGTTGCAAAGGCTAAAAGAAGAATGAAAAAAAATCGCTTACCCGTAAAAATAATTGAATGCTCTATCGAACAAGTACCGTTGCCTGATCATACTTTTGATTTTATTATTTCTGAATCTGTGCTTTCTTTTGTTAATAAACCTAATGCCCTAAAAGAAATTTTTCGTTTATTAAAGAAAGGCGGTCGGTTTATTGCCATTGAATTTACTATTCACCAACCACTTGAAGAAAACATTGAAAAAGAAATCAAACAGTTTTATGGATTTGATTCATGTTCAATGAAAAAGGATTGGGTAGCTTTGTTTAACCAGGCTGGTTTTAAAAATACTCGTATACAAAAAAACAAATCAATCTTCTCAATTCCTGAACTTCATCACTCGAAGGATATTGCACCTGAACTTTATGAGGTAATGAATAAACATTTTGATATGAACTTAAAGTATGAAGGGGTTTTAGACTATAGAATTTATTCATGTACAAAGTAGTTTGAGGATATACTTCTCAACTGCTATGTACATGAAAAAAGAGTAGCAGACTCGTTTACGGACAAATCTCCTACTCCAACTTAATTCTTTTGTGTCTCTTTTCCCCTTTTTCTTATTTTGCAATTCCGCTAGTCATCTATTAGAACATTTTGTACACTCAGGGAATTAGACGATGAAGATACCAAAACGTCTAATTCCCGTTTAAAATGGTGCAAGATTTTAAAGAACTTTCTTAGTCATGCATTTGCATGTATTTATCTTCATTAATCGTAACTGCATGAATGCCCTCAATAAAAGTATTGATTAAGATTGAAAAGCTTTTATTGATATCAAGGGGCATTCCGAATCCCCCCATCTGTTCAATAGAAGTGAATCCATGTAGAATGCTTCGTAATCCCCTGACTATATGAATCGCAATTTCTTCTTGCAATTTATAGCCATCTAGCACTTGAAGTACAAGTTGCACGACAGATTCTTGGGCTTGCTTTAGTTCTTGATCATTAGCATCCGGAAAGCGAGTGCTAGCATCATACAACCCAGGATGCTCTCTAACAAATTGAATATATGCTTTACTAATTGCACGAATGGCATCATCACCTGAACGACCCACTGCAGCTTGAAGCATATATTCATTTAGTTTTTTTACTCCCTGAATGGCTAACTTCTGCTTCAATTCATTTAAACCATCCAGATGGTTATACAAGGAAGGTGGCCGTATTTCCAATTTTTCGGCTAATACTCCAATTGAAAGTTGGTCCAATCCTTGTTCATCAACTAGCTCCGTTGCCTTTTGTAAAATAATCGATAAATCTATTTTCATTCGACGGGACATTTTTCTCACTTCCTATTTTGATTGTCTGAAATTTTTTTCTGCTTCTGCTATTGCAATGTCCAAAAATTCCTGTGGATTATTCAACATCTTTCCATGCCCCACAGCAAGTAAGCTTGGATTTAAATCCCTTAATTTTTTTGCGCTTTTTAGAGCTGTGCTTTTATCCCATGTTGCAAGAGCCGGAAATGGAAACAACGGATTCATCATCCCCGATACTACTAGCTTTCCTCTAGTTATAAGGGCATCACCCGCGATTAAACTTCTATTGCGCGTGTCAAAAAGAGTAATGGAGCCAGGTGTATGACCTGGAGTTGCAATCACTTCTAATGAACCAACACGATCACCTTCTTCAAGTAATAAGTCCGGTTTAGTTTTAATATTTTTTGGAAGACTTCCCCGAATTGGTGTGTTTATTTCATTTGGTAGCAAGGTACTATTCCCTTCCAATAATAGAGCGTCTCTGGAAGAAATACACACCTGACTATTTGGTAATAATTCTTTTAACGTGTCTAGCGCTCCTATATGATCACCATGTGCGTGGGTGATGATGATTTTTGTAATCGGTTTTCCTATATTTTCAGCCGCATTCATAATACTTTTTGCACTATATGGTAGTGCTGCATCAATAAGTGTAAGCCCGCTTTCTTCTTCTACAAAATAACAATTAACAGGAAAAATTCTCGGCATAAATGATAATTGAAACACTGTATCAATATTCGTGATTTTCATTCTAAATCAAATCCCCTCTTTAAACTAATCATATTTACATTTTAACTAATTTGATTAGTTTTCGCAATATTAAAATTAAAAATATTTAGAATTTGACTAAAATTCTTGTGCCTCGCAAGGAAAATTCCCTGCTTTTTTCTACGCTAACTTGCGGATTATGAAAATGGTTGCCGTATACCATTGATATTCCGAAAACAAAAGAACAAGTTGTTCTAAAAGTGACGCCTTCGCTTCTTACTTTCCCTAGCCAAAAACACCATAATGTTAATAAATAAATATACAAAACCAACAGCCAAAGCATAGCTATTTTTTGTTTCCTGGGTTCTTGATACACCATAAAATGACACCTGTCATAAAGTACCTTTGACTGGTGTGAATATGTTTTTTCCTTTCGTTTTCTTATCATTATTGTAAGAAAACAAAGAAAGAGTGATTCATGATGAAAGTTCAACAAAGATTACCCCTAATCGATATGTTACGAGGCTTTGCTGTATTAGGGACACTTGGCACGAATATTTGGATTTTTGCTTATCTTGGAGATATTTCGTATATCACAACGAGTAGTTATTCAGGTTGGTGGTCATTGAACGACTTTTTACGAATGGCAGTCCTTTTTTTAGTAAACGGTAAACTCCTTGGTTTATTAACAATAATGTTTGGTGTAGGTCTAGAATTAAAATATCAGCAAGCCTTGCGAAAAGGAAATGCTTGGCCAGGAATGTATATTTGGACGATAGTCTTTTTATTTATGGAAGGTCTTATCCATTTCACTTTAGTCATGGAATACGATATTTTAATGAGCTATGCTGTGACAGCCATCATTGTTACCTTTATCGTTAAATTTGGAGATAAAGCGATTAAACGTGCTTTATACGTTTTTGGTAGTTTCCATGTACTGACGATTCTGCTGATTTTAGTTAGCGCATTGCTGGGTGCCAATGTTTCCTTTGCTGGAATCGATCCAATTGTTAATCTTTATGAAAATGGCACTTGGTTTGAGCAAATACAATATCGTTTAACACATTTTCTTTATTATAGAACGGAAGCTATTTTTATTATCCCAATGAATATCTTTTTATTTTTACTTGGTGTTAAGATGATGAGAAATGGTGTATTTTCGCAAAATGACAAAGGACGTCAGGCGCGTCAAAAGCTGTTCAAAATCGGTATTTTTATTGGAGTACCTTTAAACCTCCTAATCTTTATACCTGGAGGAGCATTTGATTTACCTGTTCGTTATTTATTCGCACCAATTCTATCTATTGGCTATATTGGTATATTAGGTAAAATGATAGAATATAAGAAGCTAGATTGGTTATGGAAGAGATTTGGCGAGATTGGGAAAATGTCTTTAAGTTGCTATGTGCTTCAAAATATTATTGCTTCTATTATTTTCTATGGTTGGGGCTTAGGTTTAGGTGGAAAATTAAATAGCATTGAAGTTATCAGCATTTGGTTAACCCTCTCCCTTCTACAACTTTTCATTGCACATATTTGTATCAAGCATTTTCATGTTGGACCAATGGAATGGATTCGGAAACATGCCATTCAAAGTGTCACACAGAAATAATCGACAAGGGTTGGTGTGAAATATAAAGATTTATCCAAGAGACCAGGCAAAACATTATCTAATTATTGATGTAGTTTCGTTAACTTTTTTAATCACCATGGTATTAGGATCGAATTCTCAAATACCATTATTGGCTAGAATATTAATTCTTATCTTATTTTTAGTAGCCTTCTATTTTGCGTTATGGAATCAAGATTGGCGTTTACTTTTGGCTTCCTTAATAGGCTTTACTCTTATTATCATACTAAGTATTTATGAAGGTTCTGCTATGTTAGTTTTTGGATTTACATTTGCTGATTTAATTGGGCGAGCTAAAAAGAAGTGGCATATTGCTTTAGGAATGATTGCCATTGCCCTTATGTTTTTTATAGTTATTTGGTTTGAATCAGGAGCATCTTTCAAATTACAATCCCAAATAATAATACCTATTATGATCATTCAGCTACTGTTTCCAATGCTAATTTACTACGTAGAAAAATCTAAAAAATTACAATTGGAATTAACAGAGGTAAATACCCAGCTTGTTCAGCAAGATGAAAGACAACGTATTGCTAGAGACCTCCACGATACGATTGGTCATACATTGACAATGATTAAAATAAAAACCGAACTAACAACAAAATTAGTCGACAAAGATACAATGCGTGTTAAAGATGAACTAAATGATATTTTAGCAACAACACGAACAGCGCTAAAGCAAGTAAGAGAATTAGTCTCCGATATGAATTTTATTTCGTTAAAAAGTGAGCTAATACATTGTAAGCAGCATTTACAAACAGCGGATATCTCAACAAAAATAAAAAATAACTGTCCAAAGCTTCTACTAGCTAGTGTGGAAGAAACGATGCTATCCTTATGTCTTCGGGAAGCAACTACAAATATTCTTAAACATAGCCAAGCAAAAAAATGCCAAATAGATATCAACAATATAGATGGAGTTTTAACATTAAACATTATTGACGATGGTGTCGGCCTACATAACCAAGGGCACGGGAATGGACTATCATCGATAAATGAAAGAATGAATGCCCTTCAAGGAAGTTCTTCCATTAACAAATTATCGACAGGCGGAACGATTGTGACGTTAACAATGCCTATCCAACACTACAGAAAGGATCTAACTTCATGATACGAGTATTACTAGCCGAGGATCAACAAATGTTACGTGGCGCCTTGACTTCATTGTTGTCGTTTGAGCCTGATATAAAAGTAATTGCAGAAGTTTCAGATGGTCAAAAAGCGTGGGAATTTATTCAACAAGAGCTACCCGATGTTTGTGTATTGGACATCGAAATGCCGAATCTTTCTGGACTTGAGCTTGCTGAAAAAATTAGACAGGCAAATTTACCATGTAAGGTGATGATTGTCACTACCTTCGCACGCCCTGGTTATTTACAGAAGGCGATGGATTGTGAGGTACATGGTTATTTATTAAAAGATGAACCGATTGACTATTTAATTGAAACAATTAGAAAAGTGATGAATGGTGAAAAAGTCGTCAGCAGAGATTTAGCCGCTACGTTGTTTATGAAAGAACAAAATCCACTAAATGAACGTGAAATTGCTGTTCTGCAGCTTGTAAAAGAAGGACTCACAACAAATGAGATTAGTAAAAAGTTATTTTTAACGAAAGGCACTATTCGAAACTATTTATCTACCTCTATTCAAAAACTACATGTCGAATCTAGACAACAAGCTGTTCAAGTCGCCAGTGATAAAGGTTGGCTCTAGAAAAAGAAAAGCGATACTGCATTCCTTATTTATAAAGGATACAGTATCGCTTAAGATTTTAATTAACTTCTTTTTTTGCTAATTTATTTTTAGACACTAAATTTATGATTATTTCAACGAGTACGACAGCAATTAATGAAAGTCCAAATAGTGGCATCAGTATACCTAAAATTATCATGAAAATGATAAAAGGAATGGATACTTTTTGAGAAATTTTAGGTGGTGCAGATAGCATACCTTGTTTCTTTCGTAGTAGCCATGTTCTAACTCCCCAAACAATAACTACTAAAAATGCTAGACATACTAGTAAATTTATTAATTTATTTGGCCAGCCAAACAAATGACCTTCATGCAAAGGAATTCCCCAAGTGAACCATTTGGCAAGAATGCCATAGTCCTCATATCCAACCTTGTCTATAAATTTTCCGCTATATTGATCAAAATACATTGTCGTTTCATCATACGGACTAACATCAAGACCTGTGACACCTGTGTTACTAGATTTTGCAATCGTATAGACACCATCTTCACTAGTAGGATAAATAATAGCGTATGGTTTTGATATATTCATTGCATCAATTTCATTTTGCAGCTTTTCCACACTCAATTGGTTAGGGTTAGCAACATAGCCCATATTAGCCCCCATACCATGATGTGCTGCATGTCCTGAATCTGACGATGGAGGAGTTTCTTGACGAGTAGCCCAAGGAATCTCACTGACATCAGATGTAGGTGGCTGCTGCTGTAATAATGGCGTACCGAAAGATGGATGATCTTGTGAAGCTTGGTAAATATATTTCCCCATCAGCGCAGACCATGGCAAGCCTGTGAAAATAATAACAAGCATTGGAATCGTTATAATTGTTCCAAGAAGTGCATGAAATTTTCTACTCTTTTGACGTTTGTTTGTTTGCTTTGTTTTCTTTAGTAGTTTTGCTTTAAACGTCATGTAAATGCCTGAAAGCAGTAAAAAAATAGCCCAACAAGCCGCTAATTCTACTAAATAATTGACAACCGTTCCCCCAATAAATAAGGAACTATGGGCATTTCTCATAATATTTGCAAATGTGTAACCAGCATCTTGACCACCAATAATTTGGTTATGATCATCTAAAAACACATATTTCTCTTTGCCATCTGCATTCTTCATCGTTAAACGAGTATTGTATGGCTCATCTAACTCTATAATTTTATTGGTTTTAAAGCCAGCATATGATTCTTCTGCAAGTTTAACAGCATCATCAATAGATTGTACCTCGGTTTTTCCACTTTCACCAAAAAAGTATTTATCATATAACTGATTTTCAACATTGGTATAAAATAAAAAACCTATACCACTTAATGTTAGCGAGATAAGAAGTGGAGTAATAAATAATGCGGCATAAAAATGCGTTCGCCAAAAGCTCTGATAAAGCGTGTTCTTCATGTATAATTCTCCAATCTATATAATAATCAATTTCGCCTTGGCGTAATTGCGTCCGGATTTTGAATTGTGCCTGCACAATTCATTCCTTTCAAAATACGTGACATCCGCCGGAGGCATTATCTTCATTCAGTAGGTGTTTACTGAATGAAGATAAGCGCAAAATTATTATATAGTTAAAAAGTGAAATAAGTATGAAGTCCTAGAGGTTTTTTTATGACAAATATATGTATTCCTATTGATATAATTAGGTTATAGAAGAAAACAAAAGTGTTTATCTCCATTAAAAAGGCAACTTAATGCCCCGTAAAATGGTGAACATTAAGTTGCCTCTAAATTTTAGTCTTCCCTTTATCCAATTAGTTCTTTCATTACATTCGTATAAGCTGTTAAAATATCATTTTTATGAACAGCATCCTGCCCTACATACTGTTCAACTAGTTCTCTTAATGTTTGAGAAGTACTTGTATACTGCGTTTCCATGATTTCAAATTTTAACAGACTTTCATAATACTCGATTACTTGTGGATTCATGTGTAACACTCCTTCAATTTTAGCATAAAAAAACATCTTTCCTTATTCAGAAAGATGTCTACTATGACAATACACGACATAATACGGTGATTGCCATGGCGAATAAAGCTGTCTATTAGAAATAGAAGCTACCTTTTTAGCAATCATCGTACTATGAGCATGCAGGAGAATTTCTCTAGTCACACTCAACACCCCCTATCCTCGTAGGTTTTTTGGTTGTACTAGATACAGGCAGGTCTCCTGGCTTATGTTCATCACACCTTTCACCTTCCCATTACAATTCGTAATAGTGGTCTTTTGAAACGTGCTCCCATTTACAGTTGCGGGACAGCGTCGGATTTGCGCCGATCTTCCCTTTTAAACAAATCAAATTTATGATTTGTACCTCTATCTTATTATTCCGTTTTTATTATTATACCATAGTATCTGGTATAATCGAGTACTTCTACTATCTAAGCGTCTGTTTGACTAGTCTATCCATCACTTCCACCACGTTATCGTCTCTTTCAACCATGCTACCTTCGCTTAAATTTCTTCTGTAGTTGCCACTTCACTTTTACTATAAAAATTTCTGCCGAATAAAAAGAAAACTTGACCTCTAAAAAGAAGTCAAGTTTCTACTTAAAGTATGGATTGTTGAATTTGCTGACGGAGTGTTTTTGCTGCAGCTACCATATGCGCCAGTGCTGCAACTGTTTCTGATTCCTTCCTTGTTTTTAAACCACAGTCAGGATTCACCCAAAATTGATTTTTTGATAAAACCTGTAAGCTATCCTGCATAATACTCAGCATCTCTTCTTCACTCGGTACACGTGGACTATGAATGTCATAAACGCCTAGCCCAATCCCTTTTTCATATGGATTGACTTGCAGAGAAGAAATCAGCTCGCCATGGCTACGTGACGTTTCGATTGAAATAACATCAGCATCCAATGCACTAATTGGCTCGATAAAATCATTAAACTCACAATAACACATATGTGTATGAATTTGTGTTTCATCCTTCACACTAGATGTAGCAAGTTTAAAAGCATTCACTGTCCACTCTAAGTAAGCTCCCCAATTTTCTTGACGAAGTGGCAAGCCCTCTCGTAATGCTGGTTCATCAACCTGAATAATTGAAATACCCGCAGCTTCTAGTGCTTCCACCTCTTTTCGAAGTGCCAAAGCAATCTGATATGATACATCCTTCCGTGAAATATCATCTCGTACAAAGGACCAATTTAAAATTGTCACAGGACCTGTTAGCATTCCCTTTACATAGCGATTCGTTTGGCTTTGGGCATAGGCTGTTTCTTTGACTGTCATTGGTGTTTCCCATGCAACGTCACCGTAAATAATCGGTGGTTTCACACAGCGAGAGCCATATGATACGACCCATGCTTTCTCCGTAAATGCAAAACCTGTAAGTTTTTCCCCGAAATATTCAACCATATCTGTGCGCTCAAATTCACCGTGTACAAAAACGTCGATATCTAATTCCTCTTGAATAGTAATCCAACGCTTTGTCTCTTGTTCGACAAACGCTGCATATTCCTCATTAGAAAGTTGTTGCTTTCGCCATGCACTTCGTATACGTTTGACTTCGTTTGATTGCGGAAAACTCCCAATTGTTGTCGTTGGGAACAGCGGTAATTGTAAGGCTTGTTGCTGAATCTTTTGCCGTGTTTTAAAATCACTATGGCGTTCAAAATCTTGTGCTGACACTGTTTGAATCGCTTGTAGAATACTTCTATTTTGACGAGTTGGGTGATTTTTCAACGCTTCAATCGCCTTCATACTTTCAGATATTTTGTGATTTGAGGAGCTGCCTGTGCCTTGTAAATATTTTGTTACTTCAATGATTTCAACTAATTTTTCATCTGCAAAAGAAAGGGCATTTTGAAGAACTGGATCGAGCTTTCTTTCAAGAGCAGTTGTAATTGGAACATGCTGTAAATTACACGAAGATTGAATCCATATTTCTTTGGCACCACTCAGCTGTTCAATAGCTTTAATAGTTGAGCAAACCTCTGCTAGATTGGAGCGCCAAATATCTCGTCCATTTATAATACCTACTGCTAATACTTTATCTTGTGGGAAGCCAAATTGACGTAATGCCTCCATATTTTTGCCATAGCCATGCACAAAGTCTAATCCAATCCCTTGAACAGGAAGTGTCACAATTGACTCATATGCCGATAATGATTCGAAATATGTTTGTAGCATAATTTTAGCCTCGGGTACCGATGTAGCTAATTGTGTATAAATTTCTTGAACAAGTTTAACCTCCGCTTCGTCTAGTGTTGTGGCAAGAACAGGCTCCTCTAATTGAATCCACTCTGCACCAGCATCCACTAGCTCCTTTAAGACCTGCGTATAAAGTGGCAGTAATGCTAAAATAAATGTAATTTGCGATAGTTTGTCATAGCCTTTTGTTAATTTACAAAATGTATAAGGGCCAATTATTGTAGGCTTTGCTTTAATACCAAACGCTTCCTTAGCCTCTAAAAAGTCTGCCAATATTTTATTTTCTGTTAATTGTAAAGGTTGTCCCTCATATTCTGGCACAATATAATGATAGTTTGTATTAAACCATTTCGTCATTTCACTAGCTACGGCTTTTTTACTACCGCGAGCTACCCCATAGTATGTTTGTAAATCCACTTTGCTACCCTGCCATTCAAAGCGCTTTGGAACTAAGCCAAACATCATTGCCGTATCCAACATTCTGTCATAAAGTGTGAAATCTCCAACAGTTATCATGTCTATGCCGAGGCGAAGTTGCTTGTTTATGCGTGCTAGGCGAATATCCTTTAAGTTCTGCAAAAATTCATCCTCTGAAAGCTCATTTTTCCAAAAAGCCTCTAAAGCCTTTTTCCATTCACGATCTTCTCCGATATACGGATAACCAACTGTAGTACTTGTATACGCCATGTTTATCTCTCCTATCAATCAATTATGCCTCGGCATAATTGCGTCCGGAATCGGCTTTGTGCTTAGGCCTGCATGAGGGCCGACACGATGTCGGTCATTTCGGTAATGCCACAGGACGTGGCGTTTTTACCGATGCAGGTCAGTTAGCCGTTATCGCATGGATGCGATGTTTTTAGGCTAACATCCTTTAAGAACTCCTTTCCGATTCCGTGACATCCGCCGGAGGCTTTGGGCCAACGTGATGTTGCACAGATAAATTGCCACAGGACGTGGCGTTCTTAGACTGAGTTCCTCTATTTCAGCGGATATTTGGACCCGCTGAAAGAAGTTAAAAATAAAAAAGCCACTCTCCTTTTTTTGGAAAATGGCTGTCATTGCATATCAAAATTAGCTATAAAGAAACAATACGAAACTCTTTCAAAATATCGCATGATTCATTGTCGCACAGGGCCGATACGGTCACATCTCACCACCTATTTCCACGTAGGTATTTGGTGTGTACTAGATATTGGCAGGTCTCCTGGCTTCTCATCAACACGCCTCACAGCCTTCCCAGTTTCCTAGTGGCAATTGTGATTTGCTCCGATTTACAGTTGCGGGACAGCGTCGGATTTGCACCGACTTCCCTTTTAAGCCAAACTTTCATTTGGCACCAACTCTTACACAATATTTAATTATGTTTTACTATAACACATATTTTTCTGAAGAGTATAATTATTTTCCAATTTGTTCGATTCTATCTATCATATTGGAGGTTCTATTTCCTTTATTTTTGCCTTTCTATAAAGGCCTCATTCGTGAGAAAAAATACTTTTCATTCGTCAAATTAAAGGATTTGGCATTAATATCCTAGAAGTAAGTATTGAGTAGAATTAAAGGAGGAGAAAAAATGGTTATAAGCTTACATCACGTTCAAATAACAATTCCAAAAGGTGCAGAAGAAAAAGGAAGGCATTTTTATTGTCAAGTATTAGGACTAAAAGAAATTGAAAAGCCTGATTCGCTGAAAGGACGAGGTGGATTTTGGTTACAGGTCGGCAATAGGGAGGTACATGTAGGCACAGAGGTTGGCTTTGATAGATTCACAACAAAGGCTCATATTGCCTATCAAGTTGAAAATATAGAACAGTGGAAAAAGGCATTAGCCGAACATCATATAGAAATTTTCGATTCAGTTCCTATCCCTCATTTTGAACGTTTTGAATTTAGAGATCCATTCGGTAATAGAGTTGAGATGATTCAGGAAATTTAAAATGGCCTCTACATATCTAGAAAACAGTTGAATAGAAGTTAATTTCTATTCAACTGGCATGCTGTAATTTTGTGAAATAAAGTATGAACCTTCAGCAAATCAACTCATCCACATGACAGACGTTTTAACAAAATATCATCCAACTTTTTAATTTTATCGGAACACTTTTACGTTTTATCGCCCAACATTTTAGTTTTATCGATTAACTTTCGCGTTTTATCACCCAACTTCTGAATTTTATCGACATCCGCCTTCCAAAGCTTAGAAAGTCCTTCACTGCCCCTATAACCTTTCGTTTCTACAAACACTTCACCCAACTGAAACATTTGTAATAAAATTGTAAATTAAGGCGATGAAGCCTTTTATATCAGGTGTTTACAGCGCATTCCCATCCACCGTGGTAACATTTACCTCAAAGAAGCCCTACTTTTTCATGCTACGATTAATTCCAATGGCAAGCCAAATTAGGATTAATCCTAACAAATAGCCTTCAGGAGGAAATTACAACATGAATAAACGATTTTTAACAACAACATTAGCATTGACGATAGGTTTTAGCACAGTAGGGATGGTACAACCAACTGTTCAACCTTTAGAAGTAGAGGCTGCAACAACAAATGCCCTGAATAACGCACAAGCAGTTAATACGAAAGCGGATCAACTAATTCAAACTGGAAAAAGCTTAATTGGTAAAGCGACATATAGTAATACAGAATACAAGGCTACATATCCTTATAAGTTTTCTTGTGCTTCATTTATTATGTACATTTTCGAGAAAAATGGTGTGGATATTGGGACTTATAATGAAGATTATATGATACAACAAGGAACATCTGTTAACAGAAATCAATTACAAAAAGGTGATTTACTATTCTTTAAGAGTAAAAAAACTGGGACAGATCCTGATCATGTAGGAATGTATATTGGAAACAATAAAATGATTCACATGGCTGATTCAAAGCAAAATATTGTGATTTCTGATTTAAATAGCAAACCATATTATACAGATAATTATGTAGGGGCCCGTAGAGTATTACCTACACTTCTTTCAGCTAATCCTGCAACGAAAGGCGATAAAATTGTTGAAAACGCCTTTAATTATAAAAATAAAGTAACTATGAGCTCTACAAATAATGAAGCAAGTCTTCGCTTTACAGCGCCAGGATATGTAGACTTCATCTATCGTAAAAGTGGAGTTAAACTTGGTACAACCAATTTAAAGGAACAAATGAATGTTGGTACAACGGTTTCACGTACCAATTTAAAAAAGGGTGATTTGGTGTTCTTCAATAGTGTTAAAGGCTCTAAAACCCCTTCACTAGTAGCTATCTATGCAGGAGATCAACGTATTATCATTCCAAGCTCTAATGGTATTACTTCAAGAGTACTAATGGTTGACTATTATAAAGAGCATTATATTACAGCAAAACGTGTTTTTTAAGTTAGTTTACTAGAACCATTTCAAATTTTTCAAATTTGAGATAATCAACAGAATTACATGTTTTATATTGTATATAGAAAAAAGAAGCTTTCCTTAAGGAAGCTTCCTTTTTCTATTATTTATTTTTTAACTGATTCGCAAAGTCTATCATAGATTTGCTAGACATTGGACCTTTAATAAGTACAATGGTTTCACTATCGAGCTTATGCTTTAGTATATCTAAAACGCCTGTAACATCATTAAACATATGAACATCTGCCTTGGTGCCATCCTTCAACGCTTGATTCGCAATATTTTCTGCTCTTTTGCCAATAGTAATAAGCGTATCAATATTTCTTTTCGCGACCATTGTGCCAATCTCTCGATGATATTTTTCTTCGAAATTTCCTAATCTCTTAATGTCACCTAAAATAAGAATTACTTTTTTCCCTTTTCCTATCGTATCTAAAACCTTCAGTGCTGCTTCAACAGAAGTCGGGTTATTTGTCCAAGTATCGTCTACTATAGTACATTCACCGATGCCTGTAGAAACTTCTAAGTGTCTTGCCATCGCTTTGAACGTTTTTAATTGCGAAATTGCGACAGCAATGGAAAGTCCCATTTCCTTTACGGCAGCTATAGCCGCTAATGCATTATATACTTGGTGTTCTCCGTATCCTGGAACAAATAAATTGTATTTGTTATTTGACACTTTTAGTACAAATTTCATCCCGCCTTTTGTGAATTGGATATTCGTAGCTTGATAATCTGACGTTTCGTTGACGCCAAAGGTAATAATCTTTCCTTTAAATTTATTCAGGGGGATCTTTTTAATGTTTTCATCATCACCATTTATGATTAACGTGCCATCTTTTCTTATTCCTTCTACAATTTCAGCTTTTGCTTTTATATAGCCATCAAGATTTATACATCCATCTAAATGATGGACACCGATGTTCGTAATAATACCAATCGTAGGTTGATAGATCATACACTGGTGTTTAATATTCCCTATATTCCCCAGTCCTAATTCAAAGACAGCTGCTTTTGTTTTCTGATCGATCCCCGTCAAGTACGGTAAGGATTGCCGTGGCTCATTTTTACTGCTGACAGATGCTTGAACATTCCATTCCTTACTAGCTATGTGTTTAATCATTTCTTTCGTTGTCGTTTTACCACATGTTCCGGTTAAAGCAACGACTGGTATTTGAAATAGATTTCTGTAATAATCCATAAATTCCCAATAGGCCTGCACAATGCTCTTGACGCGTATAACGGTCGTATTCTTCAGCGCATTTTTTAACTCTTCTAATGATTTATCAGAAATGACTAGAGATGGCCCCTTTTGATCTATTTCTTGCCAGTTGATTGTATCACTTTTACTAACAAACATAAGTGTATGATTTTGAGTCAGTTCATGTCGGTTATAATAAATTGCATGTTTAACAGACCAGTGTTCAGAACCGCTTAATAATTCTCCTTGTAATAATTTTCTTATATCGCTCACACTTATATGTTGCAAGTTAACTACGCCCCCTTTCTATAAAGTATATTTCTGAATAAATGAGTATCATAGTTTATGCATTTCTAACAATTGACTATAGAAATGCTCATTCTAGTAAATGATGAAAAATAACATTTATTTAGGTGAAATCTATTCAGATGATTTTTTTATTTTTAAATCATCTGCCAACTTAGAAACTTCTTTACTATACATATCACCTTTAATGAAAAGAATCGTATTTTCATCTACAATATCTTCTAACAATTTATAGACGCGCGTACTATTTTTAAAAATATACACAGGTGAACTCAATCCTGCCTCAATGGCATGAAGCGCCATAATGCTTGCATGTTCTCCTATCGTAATAAGTACATCGACCCCAATTTCACTAATTAATTCTCCCGCTTGTTCGTGAATAATATATCCCCAAGACCCTAAATCTGTAATCGTCCCAATAATGGCAATCGTTTTCTTGCCTTCTCCGAGCGCATTCAAAACCTTTAATCCTGCCTCTAAAGAAGTAGTCGTAATATTCCAAGTATCATCTATTAACATGGAATTATTAATGCCCTTAAACACCTGAAGCTGCTTATTCAGTTTTCGGAATGATTGCAGTTGTTCAGCTGCTAAAGAAATCGGCAAACCCATTTCATAAATAGCTGCAATCGCAGTGAGCGCATTATATACTTGGTGCTCGCCATAACCTGGTACATAGATTTCATAGAGCTTCTTCTTGTGATGAACGTTGAACAGCATACCATTTTTGTGGTAGCGAATATGACTTGCTTGAAAATCACAGGATTGATGCTTGCCTACTTTAATAATGCGTCCTTGAAACTTCGATAAGTCTATTTTACTTGTATTGATATCTTCAGCATTAAGAATTAAGGAGCCTGTAGGACTAATAATGTCCAGCATTTCACCCTTTGCTTGGATATACCCCTCTAGAGTTTTACAATAATTTAAATGATGTGCTCCTATATTTGTAATGATCCCAATAGTCGGCTTGAAATATTCCCCTGCAAGTTTGATGTCCCCCGGTGAACCAACTGCAGTTTCAAAAACGGCTGCGTCGGTATGATCATCAATATTCAGTAAATATTGCAAAGAAGCAGTTCTAGAATTACTGCTAAGTGGCGTGGATGCTACATTTTTTTCAGCAGAAAGTATATGTTTGATCATTTCCTTTGTCGTCGATTTACCAGAAGTACCAGTAATGGCTACGACAGGGATTTTAAATTGATTGCGATAAAAATTTACAAACTTCCAATAGGCCTCATCTGTATCTTCTACTTTAATGATGATTATTTGCTCAGGTAATTCATTTTGACTGTATAGTCTATCGGTTACAAGCACTATGGGATAAAGTGACTCATAATCTTTCCAATTGACAATACGCTTATTTGTAAAAAGGGCGGTATTTGGTCTTTTCACTTGCTTCAGTCGATAAGCCCCATGTTGAATCAACACTTCCTCCGACCCTTGCACTAAATGGCCTGCAGTAATGACTGTTAAATTCTGCACCGTAAGAGGCTTCATATTATTTTCCCCTCCTTTCCACTCTAGTATATGTACCTTCTTAAAAGTTGCTTGGATGTATGCGAGATACATAACTAGAGGAAATCTATTTCTTCGCATATATATATAGTTGATTAAGTATCTAACGAACAATAGAAGGAGTGATATACCTGAAAACGATTATATTTATCGGCACTAACAAATCCGGGTCAAGTCGTGAAGCAACAAGAGCAGCAGAAAAATTAGGTTATTTTACAGTCCTTTTTACAAACAACGAAAAGCAGTTACAGCAGAGAAAAGCCTACCCAGATATTCATAAAATGATTCTTATTGATACTTCGAATATAGAAGACATGAAAGATGAAATTTATAATTTAACTAAAACCGGGTTGGAAATAAAATCTATTGTTAGTTTTGTCGATCCTTTTGTCCATATTGCCTCAATTTTATGTGATGAATTTTGTGACAACTATACGTCTTCAACAGCTATTGAAATGATGGAGGATAAAGAAAAAACTAGAAATTTTTTAAAGAATCAGCCTTATTCTCCCAAGTTTTATCTTCTCAAGCCAAATGAGCCCGTCTCTAATAACTTAGACTTTCCACTTATTGTGAAATCTCCAAAATCAACAGGCTCCAAAGATGTTTTGTTAGCAAACGACTCAGATCAACTGAAGAAACACCTGAGCCATCTACGAAACAAAAATCCTCGAGAAACAATTATGATTGAAGAATATATCGAAGGTCCGCAATATTTAGTAGAAGCACTTGTCTATAAACGGCAAGCTCATGTTATCGGTATTATTGAACAAGAAATTACTCAAGGTAAACGTTTTATCATTACTGGTTATGGTGTTCTCGTTAAAGCTCCTAAAGAAATTCAAACTGGTCTTGAGGAAGTTCTCCAATCTATTGTTAAAGCGTTTAACATCGAAAATGGTGCTCTGCATTTAGAGCTTCGTTTAACAAAGAATGGCTGGAAGCTTATAGAGATTAATCCACGAATCTCAGGGGGAGCAATGAATACTATGCTTCACGCAGCTTTTGGATTTAATTTAGTGGAAGAAACACTTAAATTATTTTTAGGTGAACGCCCCGATATCAATCCAAAGCACAGAAAGTTTGTCTATACAAAATACGTCATTGTTGAAAGTAAAGGTATTTTAGAAAAAGTCCTTGGAAGAAATAGAGCAACTAATTCTCCAGGAGTTGTAGATGTATATGTGAAGCCGAAAAGAGGGACATTGTTGATTCCTCCATTATCGATGGGACATCGTTATGCATATGTAATTGCGGAAGGTACGACATTAGCTGAAGCTAAAAATAAAGCCATTAACGCCGCCAAAGAAATACAGTTCGTTCTAAAAGTATCTTAGATTGAAAATGCCTTCTGAACAATGTTCTCATTATTTAACTATAAAAAAATATCCCGAATAATTGTTTCCTTCGAAAGGTCAATTACTCGGGATATTTTATTTATTCTTGAAATTTTTGATCTAAAAATTTAACCGTGTCAAACATATTTGTTTTACTAGCACCCTTTACTAAAATGGTATCGTGGGGTTTTATTACTTTCTCTAAGAGAGCATGCAAATCATCCTTGTTGAGGAAATGATAAATTTTAGAAGGATCCATCCCTATAGCCTTCGCTGCTGCTCCCATTTCCTCCGTTCTAAAACCATAAGTGATGAATAAATCTATGTCCTGCTCGTAAATGTATTCGCCCACTTTACGGTATTCCTCTTCTCTCAAATCCCCTAATTCTCGCATTTGACCAATAATAGCAACTTTACGTTTCTTCGCTATATTTGTAAGAACATCAATAGCAGCACGTACGCCCTGAGGATGAGAGTGAACGGTATCGTCAATGAGTGTAATGTCATCGCGACAGTTATAAATTGTTAATCGTCTAGGTGGTTTTTTGAAATTTAGCCCTGCTTTAATATCTGCTGGACTAAATCCTAAAAAATCTGCAACCGCAACAGCATTTAGTGCATTATAAACATGATGTTCTCCTAAAATTGGGACATACATTGCAATTTCCTGCCCATGCAGCTTTATTTTAAAGGTCATACCGATGTCCTTATATTGAATATCATAAGCTTGATAGTCCGCTGTTCTATGAATTCCAACAGTTAAGATTTTTCCTTTAAACTGTTGTGTCTCTAAATACTTAGAATTATCATCGTCCTTATTTAATATTAATAAACCGTTTTGGTCCATTCCATGTATTAATTCCGACTTTGCCTTGGCCACTCCTTTAATATCTCCATCAAAGTTACCCACATGAGCTAAACCGATATTTGTAATAATACTAATATTCGGTTGGATAATGTTACAGTGATTTGTTATGATACCTGGATAAGCCATTCCATACTCAAGCACAACAGCCTCGTGCGAAGCATTAATTTCTTCTTTATGTTTTTTCGTATGCTCTGTTGTATTCCAATAATCTTTTGACTCAAAGATATTCCATTTTTCCGATAAAATGGAGGCTAGGAATGCTTTTGATGTCGTTTTTCCAGCACTGCCGGTAATCGCGATAATCGGTAAAGCCTTTTCTTCTGCTAAATTCTTTTCTTCTGGTAAAGTTTTTTCTACTGCTAATGCTTCTTCTACTAAAGGTTCTTCTACTAAAGCCCTTTCTTCGGATGAATCCTTATTTTTCCTATGTTGCCTAATTTCCCTTTTAATTTGCTTCTGGTTCTTAGCAAGGTACATTGCATACCTTATAGTATTGATGACCACATCTAATTCTAAATAAAAAGCAGGAGGGCAACCTGGTCGCCAGTTTACTTCATACATCCAAATTTTTCTTTGCTCATCTAAGCCTACATCAATGCCAATTTCATCAATAACTTCTCCAAATTGTTCCATCTGAATTTCATCTAAATGGCGAGCCAGTGACAAGGAAAAATGCTCTAACATACGCCGAATATCGTAAGCCTCATCTTTAAATTCCTGCTCTAAAAAAGGATCTAAATAATTCGTAAAACCACCATTGTTAATATTCGGTATAATCGAGCCATTTGGTGCAATTCGCGGATAAACCGTCGTTATAACCCATTCACCCTCACCATTTTTTTGAACATGTAGACGAAAATCATAAATTTGACCTGATTTTGTTTTTGATTGAATATAGGGCTGCACAATAAATGTGCCTGTAGAAAGTTGCCCTCTAATTAATTCATCTAGCTGTGACTGTGAACAAACAGTAGTTTCCCTATCCTTCTTTACCTCAAAGTTAGTTCTTCCTACTTTCGAAATAAAATAAATCCCTTTTCCCTTCCGGCCATCTATCGGTTTAAATACGACTTTTTTATAAAAAGCCATAAATTTATGGAGTAAATCAACATTTTCCACAACCTCAGATGGAATTAAATACTTTTCAAATTCCTTTGCTTCTTTAAGTCGCTTCATAACATTCCATTTATTCCCTATAGAATGAGTTGTAAAAGGTATTTCCTTTTTCAATTTCTCAATAATGTCCTTTGATACCGATAATTTTTCTGGACTTCCTGCATTGTATATAACATCTGGAAAGGGCATCATTTTTTCATGCCAATCACCATTTTCATATACCTTTCCTCTAATAGAACGTTTATCAAAGTCAACGCTTTTTGGTGTAAAGTAAAAAAATTGAGCCCCTTCTGCTTGTGCAACGGCCGCAAATGCATATGACTTAAGAACAGTTCTAGGATCTAGACGATGATGCAACATTCCGATAATTGTCATTCATTAATCTCTTCCCTTCATAGGATTCTCTCTCTAATAAATTCAATGAATACAACGTGCACCTAGACAGATGCTCTAATTATTATGTTATTTTAGTAATATCAATTATGCCTCGGCATAATTGCGTCCGAAATCGGCTTTGTGCTTAGGCCAGCAAATGTTTTTTGTGCGAAAGCGTAGTGCTAACGTAGCGGCAGCAACAAATGTTTTTTGTGCGAAAGCGCAGTGTTAACGTAGCGGCAGCAACAGATGTTTTTTGTGCGAAAGCGCAGTGTTAACGTAGCGGCAGCGGCAGATGTTTTTTGCGCGAAAGCGTAGTGCTAACGCAGCGGCAGCAGCAGATGTTTTTTGTGCGAAAGCGTAGTGCTAACGCAGCGGCAGCAGCATGAAGTTAAAATTTCACCATTTGGGCTCAATGATAAATTTCCCTTTTAACATGTCAGGCTTTAATAACTGAATCGCAGATATACCACTTAATTCAATGGATTTTTCTGAGGATGTTCGCTCTAAGCGGACAACCTCTGCTATTAAATTTGTATCATGCCCTTCATAATCATAGGCTCGCAAAAGCGAAACAGTTCCTCGACAACTTTCTCTATCAATTGCCTCTATGCGAAAAAACTCTGTTTCAAATTGTTTTACCGTATCCATTAACCTTAAATGAGTACCGTTGTGTGTTATTAAAAAAAAGGGAATCGTATCACTTCCCACTATTTTCACAAGCAGCTGACCAAAATATTTAGAATGAAATTCCTTTATCATATCCTGGAGTGCTTTTATGTCGTAGAGCGCTTCACATAGAAAATGGTTTCTTTTGTTTTCATTATTCATTTCCTCCGCTCCTTCCAAGTCTTAATGAACCATTTATCAATAATTTTTAAAATTTGCTAGCCATAAACACGAGCAGTT
This sequence comes from Lysinibacillus sp. NPDC093190, assembly GCF_050280425.1. Taxonomy (NCBI): domain Bacteria; kingdom Bacillati; phylum Bacillota; class Bacilli; order Caryophanales; family Bacillaceae; genus Lysinibacillus; species Lysinibacillus sp. NPDC093190. Next base: position 104,028 of record NZ_JBNNVG010000019.1, read on the forward strand.
AGACTCCCCTACAAGATTTGAAACAAAAAATACTATTGGAAGATCAACTGCCCTTAAAAGTCCGATTGGTTCAACAAACAATGAGGGCCCTTTCATTGATCGAAGTTTCACTTTATTCAACATCCTCTCGTTATAATATGTAAAGACAAGAAATATGACGACTTTTTTCGTTTTACATATAAAACTGGTCCATTATATTTAATATGCATGCTTCAAAAGAGAGAAAAGATTTACACTATTCTCCTCCGTTTTCTTAAAAAAATGTAATAGCAACGGACATCAGATAATGCCCCTTTTACGAAAAATCAAATTAATTTAAAAAGATTTTTATTCCAGGATAGCTTTCAATAAAAAAAATCGTATTTAATAGTGAACGATGAAATTCATAGATGCCTCACCTGTTTGCCTGGATCAGCTTTAGGATAAACAATATTTCTGTTCACTGAATCAATCAAACGAGTGAGAAGCGACTTAATTTAGAAAGGAGTTTGTTATGAACATACAAGCTGACAATGTCGTTTATGAACTACAAAATCACAATGAACATGCTTTACATTTCATCATTGAGCAATATGGTGGATTACTAAAAAGCATCATCACTAAGCATCTCTTTCCTTACTTAGAGGAAGTTGATGAATGTTTGGATGACACACTACTTGCTATTTGGCAGAATGGTGAATTTTTCGATGAAGCGAAAGGATCTTTTAAAAATTGGATTGCGATTATAGCAAAATATAAAGCGCTTGATCGAAGAAAAAAATTACAACGTTATAATGAACGCTATATTTCAACATTAGAATTTGAAGAGTCTATCACAAATACTGAGAGGACAGAATTAGAAGACGTAGAAGAGCTTTTACAACATTTATCTGTTGAGGACCAATTATTATTTAAAAAATATTATTTAGATAATGTAAATTCCAAGAACATTGCAAAAGAGTTAAATGTGTCTGTCCCCGTTATACATAACAGACTTTCTCGTGGACGTCATAAGCTTCGGGCATTAAAACAAAAATGGATTTCAGGGAGGCTATAAAAATGAGTGAATTATTTAAACTTTTTAATCGAGCAAAAATTCAAACAGAACAATATGATGAAACACCGTTGTCCGATTTAGAATTAGCACGTATAAAAAAACGACTACATCCAAAATTGAAAACTCAAACATCAAAAAAGAAGAAGATTACAGTTTTAAGTGGCGTAGGTGTTGCTTTGCTTGCCGTTACAATAGCCATTAATAGCCCAAATGCACTTGCTAAATTGCCGATAATAGGTAATTTCATTGAACAATATATGAATCATCCAGGTGTTAATGACGATATGTATACAACGTATAAAAATATAATCGGACAAACAAAAGAAAATAAATATGGAACCTTAACGTTAAATGAAGTTATGTTAGATCAAGGAATACTTTTCATCACTACTACTTATCATAGCAATAAACCTGTTCCAAACTCGGAATATCTTCAAGGTAATAAGCACCTTCCAGACACAGATTACCTGCCCCTTTTCCCTGAAATAAAATTAGATGGGAAGGAAGTAGAGTCTGGAGGAGGAGCAGGTAATGATAAAATCGATGACCAAACATTTGTCATTTATAGTCAGATTAGCATTCCAAATATAGAGCTGTCTAAGCCACATGAAATTCAGTTTTCTTTTAACACATTAAACGATAAAATTAGTGACCCTTGGGAATTTAATTTCACTGCCACAGGTAAAGCCATTGCGGCTAAAACAACAGAAACCATGATTAATCAATCTTTTTCTTTACCGAACGGACAGAAAGTTGTAGTTGAAAAAATTACTCAATCACCAGTTTCATTAATTCTTTATTATCATATGTTTCCGGCGCCTGACAAGACAATGGATTATGATGTCCAATTTAGATTATACGACCAGAATAATAATCAGTTAGGTCAATCTTCTTCTCAAACAATGCTTGAAAACTCTACACTTCGATTCCAGAAGAAAAACATGGAACCAATAACAAATATTACACTTGTTCCTCACTCTATTAATGTAAAAAGTGGCGTTCCTAAAAAGGATGTTGTCAAAGTTTTTCATGAGTATACAATTACTACACAATTGAACAAATAATATCTAAGTCTACCAATCTTGTAAATATAAAAAAGAAAGAGGCTGGGACATAACTAAATGGTTCCTTCATAAAGCCGAATAATCTCTAAATTAACAAAACACGATAAATAGAAAAACCGAACTATTTCGA
>NZ_JBNNVG010000020.1:0-42774 GCF_050280425.1 Lysinibacillus sp. NPDC093190
ATCTTTTAATCCTGGGATATTCATGTTAAAATTCATTTGCACAGTTCACCTTTCTATTACTTGTTTTTCGACAATTCAAGTATATATAAATCGGTAAATCTGTGCTTTTTTTATGCGTGGAATTATGTGAATACCCCAACAAATATTATAGAACCATTATTTTAAATTAAATGACAGGACCTATTTTCTGTGCTAAAGCGCAAAAAAACTGCCCAACATGTAAATTTTACCTGTTTGGACAGTCTTTGCATCATAAGTTTTTTAATCTTCTTTTTCGATTAGTGCTGCTAATGCTGTAACCGCTTGCTCAGCATCGTTGCCATCGCCACTAAGTACGACCTCTGTTCCTTTTGCAATGGCTAAGCTCATAACACCCATAATGGACTTAGCATTTACTTTTTTCTCTTCTTTCTCAAGAAAGATATCTGCGCTAAAACGATTTGCTTCTTGGACAAATAATGCTGCTTGTCTAGCTTGTAGTCCTAATTTTAATTTTACATGGACTCTTCTCTCGGTCATTCTTAAAACTCTCCTTTACTACCGTTCATCTTATTATTTTTATCTTACCTTACTTACTAGCAAAAGAACAATACGCGATTACGCATCACATTCATACCTGAAAAGTATGAAAATTCAACCACCAATTTTTTCACCGCTTCTTAATGCATCGGCAATCTCATCGATTTTCCGTAATCGATGATTGACACCTGATTTACTAACCGTCCCACTTGATACCATTTCGCCAAGTTCTTTTAGCGTTACATCTTGATATTCTACTCGTAGTCGTGCAATTTCACGAAGTTTTTCTGGTAATTGATCTAGTCCTATTGAATTTTCAATAAATCGGATATTCTCTACCTGACGTAATGCTGCACCTATTGTTTTATTTAAGTTCGCTGTTTCACAGTTAACAATGCGATTAACACTATTTCTCATGTCTCGCAATATGCGAACGTCTTCGAACTTCATCATTGCTTGATGAGCTCCAACAATATTAAGGAAATCAGAAATTTTTTCCGCTTCTTTTAAATAAGTAACAAAGCCTTTTTTTCGTTCAATTGTTTTTGCATTTAGCTCGAATTCATTCATCAAATCCATTAAAGCCTCGCCATGCTCTTTATATAATGAATAAATTTCTAAATGGTAGGCTGATGTTTCTGGGTTGTTGACAGAGCCACCCGCTAAAAATGCGCCTCGTAAATACGCTCTTTTTTGACCACTCTTTTTAATGAGCTCCCGAGAAATAGTATGATTAAATTGAAAGTCGTCTGAGATGATTTCTAAATCGATTAGTAGCTCACGCGCACCTTCTCTTACACGGCAAATATATACGTTATTTTTTTTCAAACGCATCTTTTTTCTAACAAGTAACTCTACATTATACGGATACAGCTTTTTCATAATCGTATAAAGTCTTCTTGCGATTGCAGCGTTTTCAGTTTGTACGTCTAAGCTTAACTGTTTATTAGCAAAGGATAATGAACCATTCATACGAATTAGGGCAGATACTTCTGCTTTCATACAATGATTGTCCGCTTCTATTTGAGTTAATTCCTTTTTCGTTTCAGAAGCAAAAGACATATCACGCCCTCCTTTCAACCTTTTGTTCTATGTATATGTCCATCTTATCATATACAATAAGTGCTTTATAATTCACTAACTTCTTGTTCATAGATATTCGCGTAATCTACAAGCCATTTTGCAACGTTTGCCGCATTATGACGAACCGTCCCATCTGGGCGAATCGTGGCAATATCCCGTTTAATAACCTCTAATCCCATACTTTCGAGCTTTGCAACGTCAAATGTTACTGGCTCAGCAAACTCTTCCTTATAAAGCTCTTTTACAGGATGAGGGAGTTTTTCATTATTCACTAAAATAGAATCAATGAAGGAGTCTCCAACATGCTTGTATAAAGCTTTAACATGATCACCTGCTGTATAGGAATTGGTTTCACCTTTTTGAGTCATTAAATTACAAACGTAAATTTTTCTCCCTGTAGCCTTAACAACAGCTTTCCCAATTTCTTTTACAAGAAGGTTTGGAATAATGCTTGTATATAAACTTCCTGGGCCAATTAATATATAATCAGCACGATTGATTGCTCGAATAGCTTCTGGTAACGGTTTCACATTTTCAGGCACTAAAAAAACTCGACTAATTCGTTCTTTAGCCATGGGAATTTTAGATTCACCTTCAATGATTGAACCGTCCTCAAGCTCTGCATGTAAATTTATCTTTTTATTAGCTGCTGGTATGACACGGCCATGAACCTTTAATACCTTGCCCATTTCACTAATAGCATGGTTAAAGTCCCCGGTAATATCTGTTAAAGCAGTCAGCATTAAATTACCCAATGAATGACCACGTAAATCTTCCGATGCTGAAAATCGATATTGAAACATTTGCTCTACAAGCGGTTCAACATCCGATAACGCCGCGATCACATTGCGGACATCACCTGGTGGTGGAATATCATAGTCATCTCGTAAGCGTCCTGAAGAACCACCATCATCTGCTACTGTCACAATTGCAGTAATATCAAATGGGTGATGCTTAAGCCCTCGTAATAATGTAGAAAGCCCTGTACCACCACCAATTACAACAAGCTTTGTTCGCTTCTTTCCCATTCACTCAATCCTTTCTACGATTGATGTCACGATGCGTAATAACCGTGTTTTCCTTTCCAGCTAAATATGCCCCAAAATACTCTGCTAATGTTACCGAACGATGCTGTCCGCCAGTACATCCAAAAGCAATGACAAGTTGTGATTTGCCCTCTTGTCTATAGAGGGGAATCATAAATTCAAATAAATCCGTAAGTTTTTGAATGAGTGTTTGCGTATCTTCAAGTGCCAGAACATAAGAAGATACCTCAGTTTGTAAACCCGTTTTATGGCGTAACTCTTCTACATAATATGGGTTTTTTAAAAAACGGACATCAAATACTAAGTCGGCATCAATCGGCATACCATGCTTAAATCCAAAAGACATAATATTCACTGAGAAAATATTATCAGCATCACTGGCAAATTCTTTAGCTATTTTTTCACGTAGCTCTTTAGGCTTCATATTAGATGTATTATAGACAAATTTAGCGCGACCCTTTACTTCTGATAAAAGCTTACGTTCTTGTTTAATGCCATCTAATGGCAAACCATTTACAGCTAATGGATGTGCACGTCTTGTTTCTTTATAACGTCTAACTAAAGTTGCATCATCTGCATCTAAAAATAAAATTCGTGCAACTATATCGCCTTCTTTAAGTATATGGTCGAGGGCGCCAATAAGAGAATCAAAAAAGTCGCCACCACGCATATCCATGACAGCTGCTATACGTGTAATATTTTTACCCGAATCCCTTAGTAGGGTTAAAAATGTTGTGAGTAACGCTGGTGGTAAATTATCAATACAGTAATACCCTAAATCCTCAAAGCTCTGAATAGCTACTGTTTTCCCAGCTCCAGACATTCCTGTAATAATAACCAATTCATGTGTACCTTTTGGGCCTTCAACCACCACTGTCATTCAGCTCCTTTATTGTTCGATTGATATTTGTATTTTCTCATGAAGTAATTCAAAATCAGTTGTGTATTCGAATGTACCGTACTGAATGCCTGATTGTGAGATAGCAAATTGTAAGTTTGTTCGATCACCTTCAGCCATTGGCAAATGTTTTAAATCCTCTACTGGGTGCCATGCAAGTTTGCCTTCTCTAGTTTCTTTAAACGGTACTCCTTCTATATCCTTTGCTACAAATGTATAAAGCATCCATTCGTCCACTACCTCATTATTTTCTTTAATAACCATCGTATAAACACCCTTTAAATGAGCATTTATAGGGGTGACATTTGTTTCTTCTTGAAACTCACGGACAGCAGCCTCATAAATCGACTCACCGCTCTCCATTTTACCGCCAGGAGCTACGTACCAGCCACGTCTCGGCTTCTGAAGTAATAACATTTGACCGTCTTTTACGGCTATTAAATTTGCAATTCTTTGCATAGGCACACCTCTAATCTCTTTTGCATTCTACCTTTTATTATAGCAAGACCAAACAAGGTTTGTCCTCAATTCTAAACTTTAGGTGCATTACGATTTTAACTTCATCGATACATGTAGGAAACATGTTTTTTTACCTCTACTCAAACATATGAAACTCCGCCATAAAAAATCAAAACTTTCGTTTACAACAAAAATAGGTTGCTCCACCTTATTTGGCGGAAACAACCTACTCAACAAAATAAAAGGGGGATTGCTAATTACAATTTATATATTACACCTTTTATATGTCATTCAAGTTACAACTATATTAAGACCGTATTAAAATTGTATTTTTTTCCTTAAAATAACGATCTTGGGCTAATCACCGTAACGTGTGGTTGATTTCCGTTCCGACCGGGCGCTTTGTTGTTGCTGTCGCTACGCTTTCGCACAGATAAAACAATTGCTGACGCTTCGCTTTCGCACAGAGCAAAGCTTTCGGAGGGCGTCCGAGGAGCCGCTTCGCTTCGCTGCAGGGTCTCATCTGTGACGCTATTCCCCGAGGAGTCGCCCAGTCTCCACTCCAATCAACTTATATAAATGACATACATTTCAAAAAAATGTCATCCACAACGCTGGTGATGAAACTGCCTTTAGCAATGATCCACTTTAAGCATTAATTTTTTCTAATAATTCTTCCACATAGTGCTGTACTGCTTGTGCTGCAACACTTCCGTCGCCTGTCGCTGTAACGATTTGACGAAGTGATTTTTCACGTACATCCCCAGCTGCGAAGATTCCTGGTACTGTTGTTTCCATAGTATCATTTGTTAAAATATAACCAGCATCATTTAAAATACCTAGAGACTCAAATGGTTTTGTTAACGGAAGCATACCAATGTATACAAATACGCCGTCAGTATCAAAATCAGATTCTGTACCATCTATAGTTGATTGTAATGTTACACTTCCAACTTTACCATTAGCCTCATTAATTTCTTTGACTGTTGCATTCCAAATGAAATCAATTTTTTCGTTAGCAAAGGCACGATCTTGGAGAATTTTTTGTGCACGTAATTTATCACGACGGTGCACAATTGTTACTTTATCAGCAAAGCGAGTTAAATAAACGCCTTCTTCAACAGCAGAATCCCCGCCACCTACGACAACAAGATTTTTTTGCTTGAAGAATGCACCATCACATACTGCACAATAGCTGACACCACGGCCTCCAAGTTCTTTTTCGCCAGGCACGCCCATTTTTTTATACTCTGCACCTGTAGAAATAATGATTGCTCGTGTTTTATATTCTTTAGTACCTGATTTTATTGTTTTATATTCCTCACCATCAATAATTTCAGTTACATCGCCATACGCATATTCTGCACCAAATTTCTTAGCATGATCGAACATTTTTGTAGACAGCTCAGGCCCTAAAATTGTATCAAATCCTGGATAGTTTTCTACTTCTTCTGTACTTGCCATTTGTCCGCCAGGGATACCACGTTCAATCATTAAAGTTGAAAGGTTGGCACGTGATGTATAAACTGCTGCAGTCATACCAGCCGGACCTGCACCAATTATTACAACATCATAAATTTTTTCTTCTGACATAAATATTTCCCCCTAAACAGATTTTTTACTTTTTTATAATAACTTTAGTATGTTCATCGTATGTGAAAGTAAAAAGTTATTCAACTATGTTGCTCACGGTCTAATTATGAGTGTCTGGTAAAAACTTTAAAATTTCATCAATATACTTCGATAAAGTAGACACTGATACTCCGTATTGCTGAGCTATCTCCTTTTTTGTAACCTTGAGCATTCGGGAAGAACGGAATAAATAATCATTTGCTCCTGCAATAGCCGCTGGATTTGTAAAACGATAATTATTTATTAATGCTTGCTCACAAAGCACAAACCACATTTGGAACATTGGTGCAATTAAAGTCGTAAGCTTACCATACTGTTCTAGTAATATTTCTGGCACACTTACTGCTCGTATAAAGCTAGCCTCTACTTTGTTTTTCATATCAAATTGATGTCCTAGTACATAAGCTAGGAATAGCTTTTCATACGCATTGAATTGTTCAACGTTTATCCATTTTGGGTGCGCAATAATTTCCTGTTTATGTGCTGTACAGCTTAGTAAAAATAAGCCAAATATCCGTTCACTTGTATAATCGCTCTCTAGCTTATCTACAATATAATCACGGTCATGTTCTAATGCATCAAGGGAATACGTGTTTTCTTCTTGACGCCAAGGTTCGAAGCCTTCTTTATCGGGATCTAGCTCAAGTAGCTGCTCCCATGTACTCTTTGAAATTACTTCATGTCCTGAAAAATAAGCTGCATGTGATAGCCAAAAGTAAAAGCCAGCATCGCCTACATAGCCTCTTTTTTGCATGCTACGCAACCATTTAAATGCTACATCATATTGTCCAACTAGCGCTAATGTTGCACCCAGCTTGTAGCGATGTTCCCATAAGTATGGCTGAATTTTCACAAGTACTTCTAAAAGATCTTTTAAATCTTCTTCATTTTTTTCATAGTATGCGATAACCGTTAAATTACATAGTGCATGTAGATTCCCCTTATTTTCACGCAATACAGTGTTTAGCAGAGCCTTCGCCTGTTCTGCTTCACCAACATAAAAATAGGCAAGGGCTAAGTTGTTATAAGCTGACCAAAAATCTGGTGTATCTTCAATTAAGTCTTCTAGAATCTTAATAGCTTCAGGGAAATCTCCCTTTTCCATACAACGTCTCGCCTGTTCCTGCCGATATAAATCTTCAGCAGAACCTTCAAGCTCCTCAAAATCATCCTGCTCAAAGTCAACAAACTCTAATATCTCAGCAGCTTCATCTGCATAGGCACCCTCTGGCTCTATTTGTAAATATTGCTCTGCAAAGCGTTTAGCATCATGTATGATGCCGATACATCCTGATACCTCTGCCATGTAAAAAATAATTTCTGGATTGTCTTTATCTATCTGATAGGCACGTCGAAGAAGATCATACGCTTCCTCGAAACGTTGACCCTCTAACTCTATTATCGCTAATTGCAATAAAATCATTGGATCATCAGGGCTTAAATCAACTGCTCGCTGTAAATATTTATAGGCTTTATTCATTTGTCCGCTATTCATTGCTTGAATTGATTTTTTATAATAATAGTCGCCTGTTGGAATGAACGACACTATATTCGTTTGATTCTCTTTTTGACGTTTCTTTTCCAATATATTTCCTCCGAAACAAGAAATAAGGAACGTATCATACGTTCCTTTACACAGTAACTTCTATTATACCATACAATAAGCAATTTGCCGTTATTTCTCCTCGTGACGTTTTTCTAACACATGTAAGACGTCATAAACACTTACTTTTTGTTCTTGTAGTAACACTAGTAGATGATAAATTAAATCAGCAGCTTCCCATTTTACTTCTTCTGCATCGCGATTTTTTGCACCTATGACAACCTCAGTTGCTTCTTCTCCAACTTTTTTACAAATTTTATCGATTCCTTTATCGAATAAATATGTAGTATACGCCCCTTCTGGCATTTCTTGCTCACGCTTTCCAATGACATTTACAAGTTTCGAAATAATCTCAACAGACCCGACCTCGGCATTTTGCTGAATGATTTCCGTAAAGCAAGAAGTTGTTCCATTATGACAAGCCGGGCCAGTAGGAATTACTTCCACAACTAATGCGTCACCGTCACAGTCAGCCTTGATAGTCACGACTTTTTGTGTATGACCACTTGTTGCCCCTTTGTGCCAGAGCTCTTGACGTGAACGTGAGAAGAACCATGTTTCTCCCGATTCAAGTGTTTTCTCTAGTGATTCTTTATTCATATACGCTACCGTTAGTACTTCTTTTGTATTAGCATCTTGTACAACCGTAGTGACAAGACCCTTATCATCAAATTTAATGCCGTCAATCATCTTACTGTCACTCCTTTTTCACGTAAGTATTCTTTTACTTGTGCTACGCTCGTTTCTTTATAATGGAATATGGATGCGGCAAGTGCTGCATCTGCATCGACATCTTCAGCTAATACCTCGTAAAAGTGTTCGGCATTCCCTGCACCGCCACTTGCAATAACAGGAACTGTCACAGCCTCTCTCACAGCTTTTGTTAATGCTAAATCAAAACCGGATTTCTCACCGTCCTGATTCATACTCGTTAATAAAATTTCACCGGCACCTAAGCGAACCGCTTCCTTTGCCCATTCAGTTGCTCGCCATGTTGTTTTGTTTCGACCTCCATGCGTATAAACCATCCATGTGGCATCTGCCTCACTATAGCGGGCATCAATAGCTACAACAATACATTGCGAGCCAAAAAAGTCAGAACCTTCTTTAATGAGCTCCGGTCGCTCTATAGCAGAAGTATTCACCGATACTTTATCGGCACCTGCTCGTAAAATGCGTTTCATATCATCTAATGTACGAATTCCACCACCTACTGTAAATGGAATTGCTAATGTAGCTGCAGTTTGCCGTACGACATCAACCATTGTTTCACGTCCTTCATGTGATGCCGAGATATCTAGAAACACAAGCTCATCTGCCCCTTGCTCATCATAAAACTTGGCAAGCTCTACTGGGTCACCCGCATCACGTAACGATACAAACTGTACACCTTTTACAACACGCCCCTCTTTCACATCAAGACATGGAATAATGCGCTTTGTTAACATGATGCCACCCCCTTCAACCACTGCTCTAATAAATACACACCTAGTTCACCTGACTTTTCGGGGTGGAACTGCATTCCCGTTACAGAGCCATTTGCAACAATGCCAGGAACCTTAATTCCATGATAAGCGGCATAAGCGACAAGCTCCGTTTCTTCGATATCAGTTGCATAAAATGAGTGCACAAAATAAACATGCTTTGCCGATACCTCACCCTTTAACCATGAAGGACGCTTTGTCACTACGAGCTCATTCCATCCCATATGCGGCACTCGATACTTCTGCCCAGTGTTGTCACCACTAAATCGTTTAATACTTCCTTTAAAAAAGCCTAGACCTTTCGTTGGGGCCACTTCTTCACTTTGCTCAAATAATAATTGCATTCCTAAGCAAATTCCGAGAAGTGGTCGATTTTCAGCTTTCACCTTGAGTAAATATCGATCTAAATTCGTTTCAGCTAAACGTTTGATGGCATCTGGAAATGCCCCAACACCAGGAAGCAGCAGTGCATCTGTTGCATCTAGCACTTTTTCGTTAGCCGTGACAACAACCTCACAGCCAAGTCGTTTTAATGCCTGTTCAACACTAAATAAATTCCCCATTCCATAATCAATAACACCTATTTTCACGTTAACAGCCCCTTAGTCGATGGTACACCTTTAACACGTGGATCAATTTCCACTGCTGCGTCAATGGCACGTGCTAACGCCTTAAAAATAGCTTCAATAATATGATGTGTATTATGGCCATAAGGTACGATGACATGAACATTCATCCGGGCTTCAAGTGCAAACTTCCACAAAAATTCATGTACTAATTCAGTATCGAAGCTACCGACCTTTTCCTTCAACTGTGGCACACGATATTCTAAGTGCGGACGATTCGAGCAATCAACAACGACCTGTGCAAGCGCATCATCCATTGGCACAAATGCCGTGCCGTAACGCTTTATTCCTTTTTTATCACCGAGCGCTTCACGAATGGCTTGGCCTAATACAATTCCGAGGTCTTCTGTTGTATGATGATCGTCTATATATGTATCACCATTCGCTTGTATCGTCCCATCAAAAAGCCCATGTTTGATAAATAGATCAAGCATGTGATCCATAAAGCCAACACCCGTTTTAATATCCGCCTTTCCTTCACCATCTAAATCGATGGCTACCGAAATTTGAGTTTCATTTGTTGTACGTTCAACTTTTGCATACCGTTTCTTTTCAGTCATTGTACTACTCCTTTTCCCACCCACGCGATTCAACTGCACGTGCATGGCCCTCTAGGCCTTCCATACGTGCTAGACGTGCAATTTTCGGTGCATTTTTTGCCCAAGTTTTTTCACTATAAAAGACGACGCTCGATTTTTTCACAAAATCATCAACGTTTAAGCCACTTGCAAAGCGTGCAGTGCTATTCGTCGGCAGCACATGATTTGTCCCTGCAAAGTAATCACCAACTGGTTCAGAGCTATAACGACCGATGAAAATACCACCTGCATGTCGTACTTGTTCAGCTACAGCCTCATCATTTTTTGTGACAATTTCTAAATGCTCAGGCGCTAGCGAATTAATTGCATCTATGGCATCTGCCATCGTTTCAGCCACATAAATGGCACCAAAGTTTTCTATAGATGCACGTGCTATTTCTTCACGCGGTAAAGTCATTAATTGTTTCTCCACTTCGTCAGCTACTTTTTTAGCCAATTGCTCAGAAGTCGTCACTAAAATGGCACAAGCCAATTTATCATGCTCAGCCTGTGATAAAAGATCAGCCGCGATTTCATCAGCAAATGCTGTGTCGTCTGCTAACACTGCAATTTCACTTGGACCTGCAATCATATCAATCGCTACCTCACCAAATACTTCACGTTTTGCTAATGCTACAAAGATATTTCCCGGACCTGTAATTTTATCAACTGGAGAAATTGTCTCTGTGCCATATGCAAGAGCTGCAATCGCCTGAGCTCCACCGATTTTATATATTTCATCTACTCCTAAAATCCGGGCTGCAGCAAGTACACCTGGAGGTAATTTTCCATCGCGACCTGCTGGAGATGTAATAACAATGCGTTTAACACCAGCAACTTGTGCAGGAATAACGTTCATCAAGACTGACGATGGGTATGCTGCTGTACCGCCAGGAACATAAAGACCTACTGCATCGAGCGCAGTAATTCGTTGCCCAAGCCATGAACCATCTTTTAGTTCTAAGCGATAACCTGAACGTTTTTGCTGTTCATGATAAAAGCGAATATTTTGGGCAGCCTCTGTTAAATCATCATAAAGCTGTTGATCAATTGAATTTGCGCCCTCTTCTATTTCTTCCTTCGTTACGCGTAAATGATCAGGGGCAAAGCCATCCCATTTTTCTGTATAAACACGAATGGCTGCGTCACCTTGTGCACGAACATCTGCCAATACTTGACGCACAACCTTTAACTGTTCTTCATTTCCACCTTCAAGTGGTCGCTTTAAGGAAATACCTTTTGCTAGCTTTGTTATTTTCATAGGATTAATCTCCTTTAAATCTAGGAATGTGCCTCTTCCAGACAGTAGACATTTTTATTTAACGCATTTTTTTAAACGTTTCACAAGATCGATAATACGGTCACTCTTCATGCGATAACTTACTGGGTTGGCAATTAATCGTGATGATACGTCTGTAATAAATTCATACTCCACTAAGCCATTTTCTTTCAGCGTCCGGCCTGTTGAAACAATATCGACAATTCGATCTGCTAAGCCAATCATGGGCGCCAATTCAATCGATCCATTTAGCTCAATAATTTCAACCTGCTCTCCAATACCCTTATAATATTTCATTGCAATATTAGGATATTTTGTCGCTATTCTCGGTGCAATTTCATTCATCGTCGTATTAGGTAAGCCTGCTGATGCGATATAACAAGTACTTATTTTTAAATCCAGTAATTCATGCACTTCTCGTTGCTGTTCTAACAAAACATCTTTACCAGCAATACCAATGTCCGCTACACCATGCTCAACATAAACAGGAACATCCATTGGCTTTGCTAATATAAAACGAATTTTCTCTTCTGGAATTTCAAGCATTAATTTACGGGACATTTCGACTTCTTCTGGTAAATTAAAGCCAGCTTCTAAAAGCATCTGATATGCCTCGTCAAAAATGCGTCCCTTCGGCATAGCAATCGTTAATTCATTCACCGTCAACGTCCTCCTGTCCCACAACAACTACTTCTGTAAAGTGTGCTAAAAAAGCTGCTTCATCGACTAGGCTACTCCTTAACTGTAAGGTAGCCTGTTTACCAGTTGCTCGTAGCATCTGTACCTTTGCAAGAGCCGTTTCAAATTGTTCTTCCTCAAATAGCACGACTGTAGCATCTTGTCGTTCATCAGATTGCCCATCAATTGTTTCTAATAGGCGATCAACGCGAATACTAAAACCTGTAGCACCTACTTTTGAGCCAAATACCTCCAGCAATCCGTCATAGCGTCCCCCATTACCTAATGGAAAGCCACTGCCGGTTGCAAACACTTCAAATAACATGCCTGTGTAATAGCTCATGTGACTAGAAAGTGTAAAATCAAAGGCTACATAATCCGCTAAGTCTGCCATTTCAAGTAGTTTATTGAGCTGTTGCATATATTCTAATGCGTCATTTTTCCGCACATATTTTTCAATATCTTGTATTTCTTTTAAATTCATAGCTTCTTCAATGAATTGCAATAATGCATCGGATTTTGTTTTAGGTAAATCAAATGATTCTACTGCTTCCTCAAACCCTACATAATTGCGTTGCACAAGTAGTGTCCGAAGTATACTTTGTTGTTCAACACTTTCTGTATAATCTTGTAAAATACAATTTAATATACCTGCATGACCGATCGTCACTTTAAATTTCGTTAATCCAAATTGCTTTAATAACTCCATTGCCGTAACAATAACCTCAGCATCAGCAAATACAGAATTATCTCCAATTAACTCAATCCCCATCTGATCAAATTCTGCTGGGCGTCCACCTTCCGCTTCTTGTGCGCGAAAGACACTAGCAAAATAAGCGAGGCGTATGGGTATCATCTCTTTTAATAATTTTGATGTTGCTACACGTGCAATCGGTGTTGTCATATCAGGTCGTAGTACTAACGTGTTGCCTTGGCTATCTACTAATTTAAATAAATGCGCATCGGCTATTGCTGATGCTTTACCGACTGTATCAAAATACTCTACTGCAGGCGTTTTAATAAATTCATAGCCTCTTCTGTATAAAAAGTCTCGCCCTGTATTTCTTACAGCCTCTACCTTTTCAAATATTTGCGGAAATGTATCGCGCATTCCAAGTGGTTTCTCAAACATTTTAATCGACGACATTTTGACACTTCCTCGCGTTTCACTTTAACTCACTAGAGTGTTAGAGAATTAGATTATGAAAGAATTCTAACTTATTTCTTCTTGCTAGTCAATGCAACTACGTTTAAATTATCGAATAATTTCAATACTGATTATTCTGTTAATTATACTTGAAAATAAATAAATTGAAACTTTATTCAACAGAGCAAGCTTTTCCCCACTTAGATTACGTTCAAATCTAAAAAAACTGCGCACAGTGTCATAGTATTGAAAAAGAAAATGGTCAAGGAAATCTTTGTGAATGTTGTAGCACTTTAAATGAGGGTGATTTCCGTTCCAGGCTACTCGCTTTCCTGTGGGCGAGCGTCGAGCCGCTTCCTCCGCTTTGTTGTTGCCGCTACGCTTTCGCACAGAAAACATCTGCTTCGTACAGGGTCTCGCCTGCCTTGCTTTCACTGCGGGAAGCTTTGCTCTGCGACGAAGGCGAAGCGACAGGAGCGCTCGAGTAGCCTTCCACTCCAATCAAGCATAGTGGAGAACTTTTATAAAATTTATGCATTTCAAAAGTGAACGCCCTGGCAACGCACCATAATTGAATAGATTAAAACAGTGACGTAATTGTACATTTGTTGTTACCGCTTCGCTTTCGCATCAGATGAAATCCTTTTGCTATAAAACGACATGTCAGAGGATACATGCTATGTGAAATGGTTGATTGGCATGGAGACTTGGCGACATAATAAAGTAAAAGGATTCACACACAGTTTGTGTATGAATCCTTTTTTGCTCTTTGGCAGGTGGATGTCGATAAAATTCAAAAGTTGGGCGATAAAACGTGAAAGTTAATCGATAAAATTCAAAAGTTGGGCGATAAAACGTAAAAGTGTTCCGATAAAACTCAAAAGTTGGATGACATTTTGTTAAAACGTATGTCGCTCAGGAACGGAAATCAACACCTCGTTTTGCTAGAGAGTCATACTTTAATTTCATTGTTACAATAGTTTTTCAACAGCAAAAAAACACTGTGCATAGCAAAGCATGCACAGTGTAGGTATTATTATTTTTTAGGCGTGCACCATTCTACTACTTCATTGCGTTTGCGCTCCGCCATTTGTTCAGCTGTATAAATAATTTGCATAGGATTACCGCCTGCTAGACAGCCAGCTGGCACATCTTTATGGACAAGGGTTGCAGCTGACACAATCGCACCGTCACCTATCGTAACACCTGGTAGTATCGTTGAATTGGCACCAACCATCACTTCGTTACCAATATGAACATCTCCCAGACGATATTCCTCTATTAAATATTCATGCGCCAAAATAGTCGTATTGAAGCCTATAACGGTATTGTCACCGATATGGATACGTTCTGGAAACATCGTATCTGGCATGACCATTAAAGCTAAGGAAGTTTGCTCACCAATTTCCATTTTTAATAAAGTTCGATACAACCAGTTTTTCACACGTAAAAATGGTGTGAAGCGTCCAATTTGAATGACAACGAAACACTTCATCACCTTCCAAAAGGACACCGTATCATAAATATTCCAAAGCGAGTTTGCTCCTTCGACACGGTAGCGTTCTGTTTTACGTGCCATTTACTTACCCCGCTTTCACAATTTCAAATAAATCCGTCATATGATGCAACATATATTCCGGCTTGAATTGCTGTAAGTATTCCTCACCTTTAAAAGCCCATGCGACACCGGCTGCTCTAACTCCAGCGTTGTGTCCTGCCTCAATATCGTGGGAATTGTCACCAATCATAATCGCGTCTTCCTTGTTTACACCAAGGCGTTCAAGTGCAAGCAAAACTGGCTCTGGATCAGGCTTTACATTTTTCACATCATCCGTGCCAATACGGATATCAAATAAATGACTTGCACCAAGTACAGATAGACCACGGTCAATCATCCCATTACGCTTTGTAGACACAATCGCTAGTTTGATACGCATAGCCTTTAATTGCTCTAAAGTTGATACAACATTAGGATATTGAGTGACAAGCTCATCGTGATGTAATTCATTATATTCACGATATTTAACAATCATTGCATCCTCTTCACCAGGAGCGATGTCACTAAATGTCTGTTTTAAGGACGGCCCGAGGAATTTCAGGCAATCTTTTGGCGAATATTGCCCGGGAAATCGCTCGTTTAAAACATGCATAAACGTTTGAATGATTAAATCATTTGTATTGAGTAATGTACCATCAAAATCAAATAGTAATGCCTTTACAACCATGCTTTGCACCCCTTATTTATTATCTAAATACTTTACTGCGGGTTTTACTTTTATACGTCGGTAAATAATTGCACCAAGACCCACAACAATACCTATTATCGAAACAACCTGAGCTGAGCGTAAATTCCCTACTAAATATAGGCTATCTGTACGCATACCTTCTATATAGAAGCGACCGATTGAATACCAAATTAAATAGCCGAAGAATATTTCACCACGATTTAAATTTACTTTGCGTAAAACTAATAAAATAATTAGCCCAATAAAGTTCCAGACGGATTCATATAAAAAAGTAGGATGTACATATGTCCCTAATTCTTCGACATACATTTGATTAATAATCCAATCCGGCAGCCTTAGATGTTCTAAAAATCCACGTGATACTGGACCACCATAAGCTTCCTGGTTCATAAAATTGCCCCATCGGCCAATTATTTGTCCAATTAAAATACTCGGTGCCGCAATATCCGCTACTCGTAAAAAGCTAATATTTCTTCTACGAGTGAATATGTAAGCTGTCAAAAATGCACCAATAAGAGCACCGTGAATAGCGATACCACCATTCCAAATTTCAATAATCTTCCCAGGGTTTTCACTATAATAATCCCAACGCATCGTAACATAGTAAATACGTGCACATATTATGGATATAGGAACAGCCCATAGTAATAAATCCGCAAGAAAATCCTCGGGTAAGCCTCTCTTAACAGCCTCTCTTTGCCCTACAATATAAGCTAAAATAATACCCGATACGATTAGTAACCCATACCAACGAACAGGGATAGGTCCTAAATGGAAAGCGATCGGATTAATTTGTAATAATACTAAGTCCATCTTATACTCCTCTCAAAATCAATTCATTGCATTTGCAATTGAATCCTAATCAAAATGAATAATCATCCAACTCATCTGTAGATGAGATTACCTCATCTAATCGTCTAGAAAACTCCTCAGCTGCATTAACACCCATCTTTTTCAAACGATAATTCATTGCTGCTACTTCAATAATAACAGACACGTTACGTCCAGGTCTTACAGGAATCGTTAACTTTGTTAATTCCGTATCAATGATTTTCATTTTTTCTTCCTCTAAACCTAGACGATCATATACTTTTTCTGGATCCCATATTTCTAATTCGATAACTAATGTGATACGTTTGTACGGTCGTACCGCACTTGCTCCAAAGAGTGTCATAATATCGATAATACCAATACCTCGAATTTCGAGCAAATGTTCTAAAAGAGGAGGTGGACTCCCAATTAAAAAATTCTCTGATTCCTGACGGATCTCCACACAATCATCAGCCACTAAACGGTGCCCCTTCTTGACAAGCTCAAGTGCTGTTTCACTTTTCCCTACACCACTTTTTCCGATAATTAGCACACCGATGCCGTATACATCAACTAAAACTCCATGAGCAGCAGTCATTGGTGCTAAGCGACCTTCTAAATAGTTAGTTAGCCTACTCGAAAATTTCGTTGTTGTCATATGTGTTTTAAATACAGGTACATGTTTTTCATTGGATGCTTGTATAAGTTCCTTAGGTACTTCTAAATCACGAGAAGTAATAATAGCTGGTGTATCTTGCGAACATAGAAGACGCATGCGCTCCAGTTTCACATTTGCAGGTAGCATTTCAAAAAAAGAAAGTTCTGTTTTTCCTAGCAATTGTACTCGATTTGCAGGATAATGCGTAAAATACCCCGCCATCTCGAGCCCTGGTCTTGAAATATCACTAGTAACAATCGTTCTTCCTATTCCTTCTTCACCAGCTAAAAGTTCTAACTTAAATTTCTCCATAACGTCTCTTGTTAATACTACGACCAATGTTTAGTAGCCTCCATTCAAAGGAATTGAATATATTTTATCGCATTAACATCAGTAATTCTCCACTTATCATTGAATTAACTGTCTGTAAACGCCCGATTGGTATAACTAACAATCAGCTTACTGATTGCAGTTCCACCTTATTTTAGCATGTCTAAGTATAAAAGAAATATATTTACACTCTGTCTGCATGACTAAAATATTTCTATAAAATATAAAAAACTAGCGGTTCTCCAGCCCGCTAGTTTCATGATCTTTTTATTTTTGAGTAGCTAACCATTTGGCAACTGCTTCTGCATCTGCACCTTTGACAATACCAGGAGGCATTGTACCTTTACCATTTTTAATAATATCTAAAATTTCTGCTTCAGAAAAACGAGAACCAGCATTATTAATTTGTGGTGCATTATTTTGGCCTTGTAGCTCGCCACCATGGCAAGAGATACAAGATTTCATAGCAATTGTTTCGCCATCTGAAGCAGCAGTTTTTGTACCTTCAGTTGAAGTTGTTTTACCTCCGCCACAAGCAGCTAAGAAGATTGCTGAACCAATCGCTAATGTTAATATTGCCTTTTTCATTAGGGCCCCTCCTCAAAGTAAATAATTATCTTTCCCCGACATTATACCAAAATTATGCACGTTTGAAACCTTCTCCTAACACCTCATAAGCATTAGAAACGATCACAAACGCTGATGAGTCAACGTTTTTAATGAGTTGTTTCAGCTTTGTGAACTCTGTTTGGTAAACAACAACCATCAGTACTGGTCGTGCTTCCCCTGTATATCCACCTATAGCAGACAACTTTGTCACGCCTCGATCGATCTCGGCATAAATGGCATCACGTACTTCATCTTGTTTCATCGTAATAATGTAAACCATTTTAGACTGACTAAAGCCGAGCTGAATAATATCAATCGTTTTTGTAGTGACATAAAGTCCAATCAGGGCATACAAACCTTTCTCTAAGTCAAAAACAATTGCTGCACTAATTGCGATAATCCCATCAATTAAAAGTACACTTGTACCAAGCGATATTCCGGTATATTTTGTAATAATTTGCGCCAATAAATCAGTGCCACCAGTAGAAGCATTCCCCTTAAAGACAAGTCCTATTCCTATACCGACAACAATTCCCCCAAAAAGCGCACCGAGTAAAGGATTATCTGTCCAAGGCCCCCAACTGTTCGTTAGTAATACAATAAACGGTAATGTTATTGTTCCAATAAACGATTTGATTCCAAATTTTTTCCCAAGAAATAATACACCTGCTATAAATAATGGAATATTGAATGCATATTGTACAAAACCAGGATTCCAACCAAATAAGCCGTGTAAAATTGTACTAATCCCGCTTACTCCGCCAGAAGCTACTTGATTTGGTAGTAAAAATACATTGAAGCCAATAGCAATAATTGCCGCTCCTACTATAACGTACAAATACTCCATAATGCTTTCCCTTACATCATGAATTTGATTCATTTCCCCCACGCCCACTTCAACTATCAGAATTTTTTAAAGACGAGATGATTATAGCAAATAGTTTTCGCATTGAGAACTTCGTCTTGATGAAGGGAACATGTATTTTTATAATTTGCATTATGTATTACACTTATGACAATTAATTTGAAAACACAAAAAAATAAGCTACCTTAAAGAGCAAATTTTAGATAGCTTATTTCTTATTCTCTAGTTCATCACTGGAAGTTGCAGATGCCATTTTATTAAAACGTATGTAATGTGGCTTAGTTGATTGGAGTGGAGACTGGGCGATCAGCGTCACAGATGAGACCCTGCAGCGAAGCGACAGCAACAAAGCGCCCAGTCGGAACGGAAATCAACCCCACGCTATGATTGGCTCTTGTTATTATAAAGACTTTTCTGCCCACTCCATTGCTTCATTGTATATAAGATCAATATTTGTGAAATCCATATTGAGCTGAGGAGCTAATTTTTCTAAAGTAGACCAATCTAATTTGCCTAACGCAATACTGAAATCCAGATAAGGTGTCATTTCAGTTTGATTACCTAAAATTGTTTCTGTTATGTCTTCTGAAAAAGGTAGCTGCTGTAAAATAACAGTCAGAGGTCTTTGCAACAAAGTGTCTATCAATGAAAACATCCCAACTAAAAAATATTCAGAGAAGTTTTTCTTATAGGAAAGTTTGGCTAATTTCTCACATACTTTTGCTCTAAATAATGATGTACGCATGACTTCTTTAAAAAGATCATTATCAGCATTCATATCCATTTCTCGCATCGCCAATAAATAAATCCACTTTCGTAAATTTGAAACACCGAGTAATATAATCGCTTGCTTTATCGAACGAACCTTGGATTTAGAACGCATCTCTGAATTATTAATCATTTGCAATAATTTATATGTTAGTGAAATATCACGCTCAATATTATCAGCTAATAACTGTATATTCGGTTCCTCTTCTTTTAATAGCGTAATAATATATAAATATTGAATAGTATTAGCAGGTATATCAGTTGCTGTAATGATTTGAGGTTGTTCAAAAAAATAGCCTTGAAATAATTCATAGCCAGAATGCTTTGCCACTTCAAATTGATTTCGTGTCTCGACCTTCTCAGCTAGTAATTTTATGTGAGGAAAATTTTCTTTCACTTTATTTTCAATTTCCATTCGCTCAAGTAATGGTGACAATAAAAAGTCAACTTTTATAAAATCGATATACGTAAATAACTCATCATATACTTGTACCTCATCATCCAAAATAAAATCATCTAATGCAATTTTAAACCCATATGATTTCAGCTCAATGACTCTCTCGACTAACCGAGGTGTAATAGGGACATCTTCTAAAATCTCAATAACAACTTGCGATGGATTTAAATATTCATTTAAGGGACTCTTCAGTAAGTTTTCTGTAAAATTAACAAAACTAGGTTTTCCTTTTGTTACCTCTTCAATGCCAATCGAAAGAAATGAGTTTACTAGTACATCGATTGTTGCAGCATCTGAATCGACCATCGGAAAAGCATTCACGTTTTTGCTACGATATAATAATTCATACGCAATGACTTGTTCATGAAGGTTAAAAATAGGCTGTCTGCCGATAAATACTTCCATTTCGTCGCCTCCCTCATTTCTCCATTATCTAGTAATTAATATTATAGCATCTTTCATTACTCTCTGCTTATCATTCAAGTAACTGTCTAAATGCCTCTTCTAACATTAATTAACATCACTTTTGTGACACTATCCCCAAAGAGTCATCCCACTTCACTCCAACCAACTTATGCTCTTTAATACCAACTTTCGGTGATGAATTATCTAAAACTCCAAATTACTCATATTTCATTTATTTCTTTTCCACTGAATCCCTTTTAAATACTTCTGCAAAAAAATTCATATCCTATTGACATTTACCAATTTTGCTTTTATAGTACATTACAACACTAATGCACTATGTTACATTGGAATGAAAGGGGGTTTTTCGATGCACGTTCATCTAGATGGTACAACACCGATTTATATTCAAATTGCTGAATGGCTACAGCACGAAATCATTGCCGATCGATTACAGGCTGACGAGAAGGTCTATTCACAATACCAGCTAGCTGAATTATTCAATATAAATCCTGCTACAGCTGGTAAAGGGCTGACAATTTTACTTGAAGAGCAACTTTTATATAAAAAACGGGGGTTAGGTATGTTTGTCGCTACGGATGCAAAGGAACGGATTTTAATGAAACGTCGAAACGAAATATTGACGAAAATGGCACAAGAAATCGTATTAGAGGCAAAACGTTTACTTGTATCTGATGAAGAATTGCTAGTGCTTATTCGAAAAACACAGGAGGGATTGGAATGAATATTATTCAATGTGAGGAGTTATCTAAAAGCTTTGGACGCCGTCATGCACTACAGCGCGTAACCTGCGCTATTGATGCAGAGAAAATTATCGGTATTATTGGTCGCAATGGTGCTGGTAAGTCGACATTACTTAATATTTTTGCAGGCTATATAAAGCCTACAACTGGTTCATGCAAAGTGTTTAATGAAAATCCCTTTAATATTATTCAAACTGCTGCCAATATGATTTTTATCGATGATCGATTAAGCTTCTCAGATTACTTATCGCTCAAAGATATTCTAAAGATGGGGGCTGATTTTTATCCTAATTGGCAAAATGAGTTAGCTTATCGCATGCTCGATTATGCAGGGATAGATCTGACAGCAAAGCATCAGCAACTATCTAAGGGTCAATTAGCAACCTTTAACCTTGTTTACGGATTAGTAAGTCGCTGTGCCATAACGATTTTAGATGAACCAATGAATGGTATGGACGAAGCGATTCGTACGGATTTTTACAGAGCGATCCTAAAGGAATATATCGCCTTTCCACGAACATTTTTAATTACTAGTCACCATTTACAAGAGATGGAATCTATTTTAGAAGAAATTTTATTGATAGATGAAGGCTCTGTCATTGCCCACGCGCCAATGGATGAATTTAAAGAACAGCTCATATCACTTAGCGGACCAAGTGATGCACTTGCGGATCTACTCTCTGAGACGGAAGTTTACGCTCAAAAGATTGTGGCAGGGATGACCTCAGCTATAGTAGATGCTAGTAAACTATTCGTCTCAGAAGAAATACTTCGAACAAAAGGCATCATGCTATCGTCCCTTACCGCAAGTGAAGTGTGCAAGTATTTAACAAGTAAAAAAGGAAGTGATATTGATGCAATCTTTGACTAATATTTCCCTTAAAGCGATTGTAATAAAACAAGTGAAATGGAAAGCAAAATTAAATATTTCTGCCCTTAGCTCCTTAATTATCTTACTAATCATTTTTGGTGTTTTAACATCTAGCTCTGGAAGTGGATCTTATGGTTCTGGGTCTGGAATTTTAGATGTCCAATTCTCTATTTATTCACTCGATATATTTCTTATTATTTCAGCAATATGGGCATTTATTGTTGCACTTCTTTTTACAACAAAAGCATATCGTATTGATGATTTATCCGTTGTTTCTAGTCGGACATCTAGCGCCATTGCAAATATATTGGTCATGATTATATACAGTTTTATCGCAGTTATCCTTATGATTTCGACTTACTATTTACAAGTATTAGAGATTTTGTTAGTAGAAAAGAAATCTTTTGTACTAGACCATCTATTTATTTCACCATCAATATTACTATTATGTTTCAGTAGCATCTGTTTATTTGGCGCAATCGGCTTACTATTTGGCTCCAGCTTCAAGGGGCCCGTAGTTATAAAAGTATTTCTATCGACTTTTATACTGTTTAGCTTTATATACATTTTTATGGCACCCAATTCTATTAACATTGGTTCGCTAATGATGTTACCAAATCTTATGATTAGTGTTCTTTATTTGCTTGTGGCTACACTGTGCTTTAGCCTCACTATTTGGATTGCTAATAAATCGGAGGTGTCTCGTAAATGATAGCAACATTTTCCTTGTTTTTTATTCCACTACTGCTCGTAGCGGCATTTTTTCTACTAAGTAAATTAGGTAAAAAAACTAAAAAATTTTGGACACCAAAGCGTATTATGATTGGCATTACTAGTTATATCGCACTTGGACTAACTGCCTTCCTATATATTAGCTTTTTTTCAGAATCAAACATATCACTGCTTTCTCCTTCAGAAATGAAACAAATTGAGAAAAAAATGGATCAAATCCGAAAGTATGACCAAGAATACGATTCTTCGTATTTAACTGAGGATTATAAAAAGAAAACATGGGAAATTAACTTTAATGGAGATACATTGCCTGTTGTTATAAATGATAACAATAATTTAAGCTTGAATATTCGACAGCGTTATAATGACAATATTGAAGTGGGGAAAGCTCTTGTTACGTATTATCAATTTCCTTTCATAATAAATGGTATCGATCTTTCAGATGAAGTACCTTTACCTAATGTATTCGTGGCACAGAACCAGCTATTCATTGAATCTCTTTCTAAACAACAAGTAAATTATTATCGTATAAAAGCCACATTAGGTATCTTAGATTTTAATCGAGAGGTAGAACGTGAACGATTCAATTTGGACTATTCCTATTCAAATGTCTTAGTTATCGACATACCAAGAAGTACAGATTTAGAAGATTCCCAAGGACTTGTACAATATATAGAATAGTAAAAAACGGCTTATCACCTATAAATGAGAGCAAAAAATAAAGACAGTCCTATGTGATTTTTCACCACATTAAGACTGTCCTTTTTTATTTTCTACTTGTTTTTGATTTAATAGCACCAATAACAGCGGGTACAACTGAAATCAAGATAATTAATATAAGAACCGTTGAGAAGTTATTTTTAATAATAGGAATATTACCAAAGAAATAACCTAGTAATGTACAGCTGAGTACCCATAACACTGCACCTACAACATTATACATGATGAAGTAACCATACTTCATTTTACTAGCCCCTGCAACAAATGGTATGAATGTACGGATGAAAGGCATAAAACGCGCGATGACAATCGTTTTTCCACCGTGTTTATTAAAGAACTTTTCTGCTGCTTCCATACGTTCTTTTTTTACGACTCTTCCAAGGAAGCTCTTTGGTGGAATGGATGTCCCTACTTTATGACCAATATGATAGTTCATCGTATCCCCTAAAATTGCAGCCGCTAAAAACACGGGAATTAATATCCACATATTAAATGCGCCCATTGCTGCTGCTAATGTACCACTTGCAAAAAGCAATGAATCACCTGGCAGGAATGGGAAAATTACGACACCTGTTTCAACAAAAACAATTGCAAATAGAACGAAATAACTCAAATTACCAAACTTACGAATGATCTCTTCTAAATGCACATCAATATGCATAATAAAACTAATTAACTCCTTGATGAGTTCTATCATTTTTCCGTATGCTCTCTTTCAATTAAATTTTCTAAAGGCTTTGACGTAGCTAACCATCAAAGGGTTCCATTCTTGTTTACTGTCTATAGTGTTACTTCTTCCTCACTATATGACAAGCCTTTAAAAAGTATGTAGATTTCACAAGTTTGATTTTATCACTTCCAGACATATACACTCAACTTATTTAAATAAGTGGCCATGCTTTTTTACATTGCTGTAATATTTGCCTAAAGTAAAACTTCAATCAGTTGGTGTTCCTCATCCCTCACTAGAGGAACACCAGCTAAAATCTCACATCCCGTGAAACTGTTTGTGTGTCCAACTTCCTAACGCTACGTTTGCTACGCTTTCGCACATAAAATGTTGCCCCTAATCAATAGAACTTTTACGGGCAGTTGATCTCCCACTATATTTATTGCTTCTCTTAAATCTTGAACTGTGAATCTGACTGTTCATTAATACTGGATAAAAAAAGCTACTATTTTTCAATAGTAGCTGCTGTTTCTTATACTTTTTCTTTTAATGTACGACGCAAAATTTTTCCTGTCGTATTTTTCGGTAATTCATCGATAATCTCAATTACTTTAGGAACCTTGTATTTCACCATATGCTTTGCACAGTATGCGAGAAGGTCTTCTGTTGAAGTTGCTTCTGCATCTTTTAAGACAACATATGCATGAACTGCCTCACCTAAGTTAGGGTCGGGGTAACCTATAACTGCCGCTTCAACGATATTATTATGAGCAAAGAGTACTTCTTCAACCTCTCTTGGATAGACGTTAAATCCGCCTACAATAATCATATCTTTTTTACGGTCAACGATGTAGAAGTACCCTTCTTCGTCCACTTTTGCTAAGTCCCCTGTGTATAACCAGCCATCACGTATAGCCATCGCAGTTTCTTCAGGTAACTTATAATAGCCCTTCATAACGTTAGGCCCTCGTACAATTAGCTCCCCTACTTCGCCAACGGGCACTTCTTGACCATGAACATCCACCACCCTATTTTCAACATTGGAAATGGACGTCCCAATAGAACCTGCCTTACGCTCACGATCCAACGGGTTAAAGCACGTTACTGGTGAAGCTTCCGATAAGCCAAAGCCCTCTGAAACACGCACATTAAATTTCTTCTCGAAATTATGTAATAGTGCTACCGGTAAAGACGCGCCACCTGAAATCGCTAAACGTATTGTTGAGAAATCTTCAGGGTTGCTTTCAGGTAATTGATACAAGAAGTTATACATAGTTGGCACACCAGCGAAGACTGTTGCTTTTTGTTCCTTCGTTAATTTAAAGATTTCAGTTGGACTAAAACGTGGTTCAAGTAAAACCGTTGCTCCACTCAATAAAGGTGCATTGACAACGACAGTTAACGCAAATACATGGAAAACTGGTAATGTAGCAATAACACGATCATCTGCTTGATAGCCTAAATAATGCGCAACATCTCGTGCATTCGAATAGATATTTCTATGAGTCAGCATTGCACCCTTTGGAGTACCTGTCGTTCCTGAAGTATATAAAATAATTGCATTATCATCATCAGCTACTTCTACTGGTTGGAAAGAGTCCGATGCACTAGCAATTACTTGTGAAAATAAATGTATTTTTGCCTTTGCCTCTTCGGATAAAGTCGTTACTTTTTCAGCAACATCTGCTGTTGTTTCACAAACAACAAATGTTTTTACTTTTGGAAATGCATGTACACCCATTTCTACTAATGGTAGAAGTGCATCAAGTGCAATAACAGCTTTTACATCACCATTATGCAAAATATACGAAATTTCATCCGGTGTATAGATTGGATTGATCGGAATTGCCGTTGCTCCTAAACGCATTGTTGCATATAACGCAATTAAATAATGTGGTGTATTGCCGAGTAAAAACCCCACATGGTCCCCTTTTTCTACCCCTAAATCTTGTAACCCCTTTGCAAAGCGACCAACTGTGTGTTCAAACTCACCGTACGTCGTATCTTTCCCCATAAAATGATACGCAATTTTATCCGGTTGCTCTAATGCTTGTTGACGAACACTTGAAACTAAATTCAATTACACCATCCCCTTATCGTATAAAATGAATCATTATTCAGTAATATTATATAAGAAATATATCTAAAAGACAACGAGACTTTTTATTTCATGTCGTAAATCACGTCAAATAATTCATTTTTTTCTCTCTCGTACGTCTTGATTACGAACGAATATGCGAGATGTATCGCCAACGAATCAAATAAAAATAGACTACTTGTATTAAAACAAAAAAACCAAAAGCAAAGACAACTTCTTTGACAATGGAAATATTAGCAATATCCTTCAAGATGCCTTGAACCATAAGAAAAGCAAAGGCGCTATGCATCATTGCAACACCCCATGGCAAGAAAAATTGCGGGAATAAATGACGATTCACAAGCTTTTTGAGCTCTGTATCTGTTAAGCCCA
Organism: Lysinibacillus sp. NPDC093190; assembly: GCF_050280425.1. NCBI lineage: Bacteria > Bacillati > Bacillota > Bacilli > Caryophanales > Bacillaceae > Lysinibacillus > Lysinibacillus sp. NPDC093190. Next base: position 26,408 of record NZ_JBNNVG010000020.1, read on the forward strand.
TTCGCTTTAAGACATCGAATTTACGCTTTTCTCTTTCAAGAGAAGCATGCAGTTTAAAGTAAACGAAGCTACCTGCTGCTAATAAAAATACCGTTGCTACTAAGACCCCTACTAATGTGAATAATGAGTAAGTAGCTAATACATAAGAATAATCTAACCCTGCATTTACAAAGAAAAATGGGCTAAATCTATTCTTCTTATTAAAATATTGAGATGCTTTTAACTCCTCTATATCCTTGCCGATATCTTTCGTCTCTATCCACTGAGGAATATAAAAGGTAAATAAATGATAGGTTGGCTGCATAACGTCTTTATCGGCAATCGGCTTTCTAAGCTTACTAAAATCCTCATCGCTTATTACTATAGAATTCACACTAACAATAGATCCTGGGAATACTATTTTAGGATATACGCTATCAATTGTTATCGGGATAGAGTTTTCTTCTAATACAGTATGCACAACTTTATTTTTTAGTTTTTTTAGAGAATCTTCCGAGTATGGTATAAACACTGCCTCTCCTGATGCCAAATCAAGTAATGGGTAACTATAGGAAGAAAGCAATACATTCATATCTGATTCCCGAAAAACTTCAACCTCATTGTGAGTATATGAAGATGTTTGCTTGATGACAACAAAGCGCGATAAATGATAGGACAGACCCTTCTCCTCTAATTGAATCCGTAAAGAGGCGATATGATTTCGCTCATATGGATTGTCGAAATCTCCCTTATAGACAAGTCCTAGTGGATTTAAACGATCATATTGTATTGTATATGATGACATTGTGGCTAAAACACCGACCGATAAAAAGGCCATTGTTGACACCATCGTTACTACAAAAAACATTTTCACATTGTCCATCATAATATGCGTTTGCTCAGCTAACGAAAGAAGGCGATAGCGTTGCCAATGAAATTTCCGTTTACCCCGCGCTTTATCTAAAAAGCAAGGTAAGGAATCGCTGAACAAATAATATGTTCCGAATGTCGCTAAAAACGGGATTAATAATGTTAAACCAATCAAAGATGTTTTCGATACGATAAATGCTAGTAAGTATGTTGATAAAACAAGGGCAATACCAAATACAGCACGAATTTTAGAATACGTTGCAGTACTATTTAAATAGTCATTCCCCTTTAGAAGATCACGTAATTTTCTTTCACGTGTAAAATACACACTAATAAAGGAAATGACTACAAAAGCACTTGTAAAGACACCAATCGTTAGTAAGAATGGCTGCCATGAAACATATAAAGGTAAATCATCTAAATGTAAAATTTCTCGAACAATCATGAAAAAGAATTTCGAGAATGAGAAACCAAATATAATCCCAACAAAAATAGATCCCGCTCCAATAATCATTGTCTCCAAAAAGACAAGCCTATTCATCTGGCGTTTTTCCATTCCTAAATGTAATAAAATTGCAAACTCATGTGATCTAGCCTCTAAAAAAGCACTCATCGAATAATATAAAAAGAATAAGGTAAAAAGGACGAGTACGATTTCAGCACCAACCATCCCAATTAACGATGCTTCTCCTAAAATCCCTTGTTCAATATCCGGATGAAACACGAGCATCGAATAGATAAAAAACACTGCCACAGAAAAAAAGCTTGCCATGAAAAAGGCACCGTATATACGGCTGTTCCGTACGACATTACGGTAAGCGAATTGTCGAAAGGTCACCTACTTGTCCTCCTCCTAGTAAGCTCAAAACATTTAATATTCTCTGGAAAAACATTTGACGACGGTCATCTTTGTAAATTTCATTGAAAAATTCACCATCTTTAATAAATAAAACGCGATCGCAGTAGCTAGCTGCAATTGGATCATGTGTTACCATTACGATCGTTGTTCGTTTTTCCTGATTGATTTTTGTTAAAAGTTCAAGTACATCACGCGAAGAATTCGAATCTAAATTTCCTGTTGGCTCATCTGCTAAAATGAGACTTGGATTATGAATAAGTGCCCGTCCAATGGCTGTTCTTTGTGCTTGTCCACCTGATATTTCATTTGGGCGTTTATGCAAGAATGAGGTTAAATCGAGTTTTTCCACAATGCTTGCAAGACGCTCCTCCATTACTTCTAATGGCTGTTGATCTAATGTAAGGGGCAGCACAATATTCTCTTCCACTGTCAGCATATGCAAAAGATTAAAATCCTGAAAAATAAAACCAAGCTGTCTTCTTCTAAAGTAGGCTAGCTCAGTTGCTTTCAGCGTATGAGGATTCATGCCATCTAATATGATTTCTCCACTCGTTGGTTCATCAATCGTAGAAATAATATTCAATAATGTTGTTTTTCCACTACCTGATGGACCCATGACAGCTAAAAACTCACCTTCCTCTACGTCAAAACTTAGTTGATTTAACGCACGATGAGTTACTTTCCCTTCATACACCTTCGTCACGTCTTTTATTTGTAAAATAGGCATACCTTGTTCACCTTATTTCTTGATTAATTCCATGGATTCTGGTAAAAGCCATTGCAGTACTACCTCAAAGCCAATTTGAAAATGTGGCTCTGTTAATGATTCAGCTGACTTATTGCCATCCTCCTCTACTAGACTAAAGCAATGCGAACCAACAATTACATCCCAGGCATCCATTTCACCTTCAATTATTTCTCCACAAATCGTATAATGCCCACTGTACATCACCTGTTCACCTTCTACAGGAAAAGCGTTAAGTAAAGTTGGTTTATGTAAGTCTAGCCCAAGCTTATTCGAAAAATGCATTACTTCTTCATTAAGTAAAAGACTAGCCTTACGAAAATTTTTGCAGGATAAACAATCACAAACACCGTTATGCGACTCGTATAATGCCTCTGTTTTTTCTGTCTCTACATGTAAAACCCATTCATCCAAACGTACTTCTGTCATTTCCGATCCCCCTAATTCGTAAATGTCACTGTAACAACAGTTCCTTTTCCTACCTCTGATGTAATGTTTAATTCGTGACCGAGTTTTTCACAGATTTCTTTCGCTAAATATAAGCCCATACCTGTGGATTCCCCAGTTTTACGCCCATTCTCACCAGTAAAAAAGGCTTTAGTGACACGAGAAAGATCCGATGCTGGAATACCTATACCTTCATCACAAATGGCTAATTGTACGCAGTCATCCTTTTTAATGGCAGAAATCGATATTTTTTTATTTGTTTCAAAAGTATATTTAACCGCATTCGTTACGAATTGCCCGAGAATAAAGCGAAGCCACTTTGAATCACTTGCTACAATGATGTCATCCTCAATATGGATTTCTGGGAAAACACGTTTCGTAATAAATAAACGTTTATTTTCATTAACAGTTGCAGTCACAATCGTTTTTAAAGGAACCTGTTCTACTTGCATATCCTCTTCAAAATTTTCTAATCGAGCATTCACCAACACCATATCCAAGCCTCTCCGCAAGCGATCAATTTCCTCTTGTACATTCTTTTTATCGAGAGGACGCTCATCCTGTAATAATAGTTCAATAACAGAAATCGGTGTTTTCATCTGATGCACCCATTGATTAATAAACTGATCATGTCGTTTTTGGCCTGCATATAACGATTGAAGCTCATGCTTATATAGTCGATATAGTTCATGCATATATTTCTCAGCCTGCACCGCCTCAGGTGTTTTAGCATTTTTTCGCAACACATCCTCCATAGTTTTAGGAAGCTGTGATATTTTTAATAAATAACGTTGACGCATTAAATAACGGATAAGTAAAAACGAGGCTAACAACACTAAACTAATACAGAAGGAATAAATAGCAGTATCAACATTTCGAAAGCCGTCCAACCAATATAAGACCATGATGAAGCCGACTAATAAGAACTGGAATACAATGAACGATGCGTAATCACGCAAAAATAATTTCCAGCCCACTATAACTCACCTGCACTTAAAATAAAGCGATAGCCCGCTCCACGTACCGTTTCTATAGAAGACGTAATATGATAATCAGCTAGCTTTTTCCGCACTCGTGTCATATTGACGTTCAATGTATTCTCATCGACAAATGCCTGATCGTCCCAAAGCTCTTCTAACAATTGTTCACGTGTCACAACTTTAGGAGCATTTCTCATTAACAGTTCTAAAATGATACATTCTTTTTTCTGAAGTGGAATCTCTAAATCATTTTTATGAAGCTCCATTCTTTCTAAATGAAGAACAAGCTGTCCTTGTTTAATTGTCCGTTCCTCTTGTCTTGCTGAATATTCGCCATATGTACGACGCAAGTGACTACGGATTTTAGCCAGTACAATCTCGTAATTAAATGGCTTCGTAATGAAATCATCGCCCCCATTTTCTAGCGCAAAAATTTGATCCATTTCCCCAGAACGGGCGGAAATGAAAATAATTGGACAAGTTGTATGTTGACGTAGTTGGCGACACCAATAGTAGCCATCGTACGAAGGTAAATTTATATCAAGCAACACCATATGTGGATTAAATGCTGTAAATTCTTCAATGAGATGATCAAATTCTTTGATCGTTTCAACTTCGTATTGATATTTTCTAAGCGTTTCTGCGAGCAATGACGCAATCTTTACATCATCTTCGACAATAAATATTCGATGCTTCTCCATACCAACACTCCTTTCTATCCTATATTGTATCAAAAAAAGGTCCGTCGACATAACTGTCAGCGAACCTTTTGTAGCAAAAGTTAACATGATTCTATTTATTAGAAATCATTTGTAGTGCTTATCATCAAAGCGTGAGGTTGATTTCCGTTCCGGCTGGCGCTTTGTTGCTGTCGCTTCGCTTTCGCACAGAGCAAAGCTTCCTGGGGGCGTCCGATGAGCCGCTTCGCTTCGCTGCAGGGTCTCATCTATGACGCTGATCCCCAAGGAGTCGCCAACCTCCACTCCAATCAACTTATGTTCATGGTACACGTTTTAACAAATGCTGCCATCCCCTATTTTTTAGTGGTGAATTCTCAATAAGGACATTTGCCAATTTCTACACAAGCTTTTCTTAATAAATTAGTTGTAAAAACTCTTCTGTCGCAATTCCACCAAAGTATGTTGGAATATCAATATCCGTTAACGCCTCAGCAATTGCCGTTCGATCATAGTTTGTCCCAACTAATCGTTGTTCCACATCTGCCATGTCGCCCACACCGAAGAAATCACCAAAAATATGCGCTTCCTCAATAATTCCGTGTTTCACCTCTAAGCGAATATCAATGCCTCCTGTTGGAAAACGATGTGTTTTTTGAATATTAAAGCGTGGTGATTTGCCATAGTTCCATTCCCATGTTTGATAACGCTCAGCAGATAGCTTGTGAATATTTGCCCAGTCTTCCTCCGTTAACTCATAATAGCGAATATTTTCTTCTCCACCGAAAATCGATTTTAAAATTTCTAAGCGGAATTCTTCGACTGTCATCATATCCTTTAAAAACTCAGAAATATTAGCTACTCGTGAACGAATCGATTTAATGCCCTTTGATTCAATTTTATCTTTCTTCACCTTTAATGCGGATACAACAGCATCAATTTCTGTATCAAACATTAACGTACCATGGCTAAACATACGGCCCTTTGTAGAAAACTGTGCGTTCCCAGAAACTTTACGTCCTTCCGCTAAAATGTCATTGCGGCCTGAAAGCTCAGCATGAACGCCCATTTTTGCAAGTGCATCTACAACAGGCTGAGTGAATTTTTTATAATTCATAAAGCTATCGCCATCGTCTTTAGTGATAAAACTGTAGTTAAGATTCCCTAAATCATGATACACTGCGCCTCCACCAGAAAGACGACGTACAACGATAATGCCATTATCCTCCACGTAATCTGTATTGATCTCTTCGATAGTATTTTGATTTTTACCAATAATGATTGAAGGTTGATTAATGTAAAAAAGTAGCACTGGCTCCTTCTCAACATCCATCGTTTTTAATAAATACTCCTCAATGGCAAGGTTAATGCGTGGGTCATGAATCCCTTTATTATCAACGAATATCATAAATTCCGTTTCCTCCTTCACAAAATATCCATATTTATTTTAACGTAAATTAGGCATTTTGTGTTGACGAAACGCTTCTGTTATAATACACTAGGAAATATCAAAACAGTAATAGTACAGATGAACTTAAAGGAGGAGTCCACAATGTTAGAAAATGTAGTTGAATTTTTCAAGAACCTACCTGCAAAGCAATGCACAGAATGCGGTGAAAAAATTGAAGAACAAAGTGAATGCTACAGCAACACTTGTGAAAAATGTAACCACCTATAAGCATTTGCCTATTCTGTAATTGTCATATACGTGCCCCACACGTAGTAATAATGACATCCCTCATCATATTTTGATGAACCATTAATTAAATCTCTTACACTTACAAAACAGCAGCTGATACGCTCATATCAGCTGCTGTTTTTTGTATGCTTTTTTTTGCATTGCCAGACAATCATCCAACCATAAAAAAACACCCATCAATATCGATGGGTGTAAAAATTCCTTTTTTTAGTTTTCCTCGGCTACTTTTGAGTAACGTTTTGTGTGTAGTAACATGAAATAACCGAAAGTAATAGCTAAGAACGCTACTAGGAAGCCTGCTAGAATTCCATAGTTTTGCATTAAGAATGATGTATCACCAGTTGAGATACTTGCTTTAAATGCTGAAACAGTATATGTCATTGGTAATAGTTTATTAAATACTTGTAATGGTGATGGGATTAACTCAAGTGGGAATGTACCCGCACTTGTTGTAAGTTGTAAAATTAATACAACAATCGCCATGAAGCGTCCTGGATCACCGAAAATAGATACTAACATTTGAATTAAAGCTAAGAAAACATAACTTGTTAATAATGCTGTTAGGAAGAAGTATCCAAAATTGTTTACTTCAAGGCCTAAGCCCCATTTTACAATAACCACTGTTAATATAGTTTGAATTAAGCCGACTATTGCTAAAACTGAAGCTTTACTTGTAAACCAAGCTGCTCCATTTTTTGGACGAATCGCTGGTTCCACAAGTGGGAAAACGATAGAGATTAATAACGCACCAACGAATAAACCAAGAGAAATAAAGTATGGTGAGAAACCTGTTCCATAGTTAGGTACATGGTTAACAGATTCTTTATCCACCTCAACTGGGCTACCTACCATATCATAAGTGTCTTTACTTGCATGAACTTCTTTTGCTTTTTCACTTGCTTCACCTAATTTGCCAGATAAAGTTGATGTACCATCTACAAGTTCAGTTGTACCATCAGCAAGCGTTGCAGAACCTTCAGCTAATTCACCTGATTTAGATGCAAGCGTTGATGTACCTTGATTTAATGTTGTTGAACCACTTGCTAGCTCATTTAAACCTGAAGCCAATGTTTTAGAACCTGTTACGGCTGTTTTAACACCAGCATTTAATTCACCTAATTTTTGAGCAAGTGTTGCATTACCAGCTTGAAGACCTTTTGCTCCTTCGATTAATGCACCACTTTTTGAAGTTAACTCATTAGCACCTGCTAACACTTGTGATTGACCCGCTGCAATTTGTGATGCACCAGAACTTACTTGGTTAGCACCAGCTTGTAATTTTTCTGTACCAGCAGTTAAAGAACTTAGGCCATTATGCACGCTTGCACTTCCTGCTTGTAGCTCTGCTAATGATTGTTTTAATACTGCCGCTTGCTCTTCAGGCAATGAAGCCATCATGCCTTGTAATTGATTAGATAAAGCAGTGATGCCTGCTTCTACTTTTGCAGAACCCGCTGTTAATTGGCCTGCTGCACCATTTAATGCGCCTGCATTATCAGCAATTGAAGCTGCGCCTGCACTAATTTGTTGTTGTTTATCGCTAATTGTAGCTAGACCTGATTGAACCTTCGCTACCCCCTGTGTATATTGTGATACACCTTGCGAAAGAGTTGTTGCTCCTGTTGCTGCTTGCTGTGCACCGTTTTGTAACTGTACAGTACCGTCTTGTAATTTTACTAAGCCAGTAGATAAGTCATTAGCGCCTTTTGCAGCATCTCCAGCACCTTTAGTAATTTTATCTGTACCATTTGACAATTCAACTGTACTTGATGCTAGTTGCTCAAGATAACCTTTTAAATCTTTTGCACCATTAGCTAAAGTTTTAGCACCTTCATCTAGCTTATTCGAGCCATCTGCAGCCTCTGTAAAGCCATCTCCAAGTGTTGTAATAGAATCAAATAATTTTTCTGCATAAGTAGCAGAAACTTGCGCATTCACCTCCGCACGTACACGGTCCATTGCTGTTTCACCAATCTGTGCACCAAGGAAGTTCAATCCTTCATTCGGAATATAATTCATGACTAGTTTAGAAGGTTTGTCATCTAATAACGTAGTCGCATGCTCAGAGAAATTTGTTGGAATTTCTAGAATCATATAATAGTCTCGGCCATGTAAGCCTTTTTCAGCTTCTTCTTTAGAAACGTCAATAAACTTAAATTCGTTACTATCGACAAGCTTATCGACTAATTCTTTCCCTAAATCTAATTTAACTCCTTCCATTTCAGCGCCCTTATCTTCATTGACAACAGCTACTGGCAAATTCGGAAGGCCTTTATACGGATCCCAGAACGCCCATAAAAACATGCCGGCGTACATGACTGGGATAAATAATACAGCGATTATTGAAACAAGCATTTTTCTTGTTTTTAAGATTTTCAGCCACTCAGCTTTAATCATAAGTTTTCTTCACTCCTATACTATTTGACCGAAAACGTCAGTCGGTCATTTTCATTCAAAAAAAAACCTAAATCCTTACTAGATTGTCATTGATTCACCTTTTAGCTAAGTCGAATCAAGTTAAAACTAGCCCACGGAAGATTGTTTGCTTAAAAAGATTTAGTATCTTTTCTTCTGGAATAATGTCGCCATGTAGTTCATGCCAATCAACGACAAATGCTAGATACGCCTTTAGCAACAGAAAGCTTACTAATTCTGCATCACAGTCTCTAATTTCTCCTTTAACGATACGTCTTTGTATTAATTCAGTAACGTAGGATAAAATTTCAGTTTCAATGCGAACTAAAACTTGTTTAACTGCTGGCGTTCGTAGCTCCTTTTCTTCCTCTAATAACTTCGCAAATAAAAGATGTTTTTCACGGAACTGTAGCATTTTCATTAAAGCATTATGTGCATTATCCATAAAGCTTGCTGATGCATCCAACACTGCATCTGCTTCTGCTTGCATCTCTCGTACAAGTGACATAGCTATCTCTTGAAATAAAATTTCTTTATTTGCAAAGAATGTGTAAATCGTCCCTTTACCGACGTTGGCGATTTTAGCCACTTGCTCCATCGTTGTTGCCTTGTAACCAAACAATGTAAAGGATTTTGCAGCTGCTTCAAGAATTTCCTGCCTACGATCCATTAGTAACATCCTTTCTTGTTATGTTATGTACATGCCTTTGTACACGAAAATGATAATGACCAGAAAACCGTTTCGGTCATCTGGTCATTATCATATTCCTATTTTAAAAATAATGCAAGCATTTAATGGGTATTTTTTTCGTGATCACTATGCTCAGCATCCTCTGATGTATCATTACCGTGATTCATCATGTTATGATCCATGCTGTTGTTATTTGCTTTTTCGTCCTCTGGTAAAACTTTCGTCATATCAGGGTTGCCAGCAGTAATTTGTTGCTTCGGCATACTATGAACACCATTGCCTGTAGTAGTATGAGCATACATATAATATACACCATCGTGGTCAAATTTAGTCGTCGCTTTATAAACGCCATCTTTCTCTAATTTACCGTTAACCATTTGCCCTTGATCACGTTTACCAGATTCCCATACTTCGAATTCAACAACTGCATCATCCACGTTTTTTCCACCTTGTACAACATGTGCAGCAAGTTCAATTGTTTCATTGATCGCTACTTCTTTCGGTGTTAAAATTTCAACTTCTGGTATTTGAGCTACCTCAGGCTCTGGTAAAGCTGCTGGCTCTTTCTTTTCTCCGCAACCTACTAATAATGCAGGTACTGCTACTAATGCTAATAACCATTTTTTCATGTTTTTTATTCCTCCATTAACGGCAATGTGATTTTTACAACTGTGCCTTTTTCAACTTCACTTTCAATCTCTATCTTGCCATGTAACTGCTTCAACAACTGTTCTACAATCGACAAGCCTAGTCCACTGCCTCCATCTGCTCGGCTCCGCGCTTTGTTAACACGATAAAAGCGCTCCGTTACATGCGATAAATCCTCTTGTGGGATACCCATGCCATAATCCTTAATGATAATTTGTGCACTACCATTATCCTCAAAAGCAGTAATTTCAACCTTTGACTGCTCATACGAGTAATTAATGGCATTTTCAATAATATTAATAAAAATTTGTTTCAACTTTACTTCATCAACTTTAATGATTAATGCATCATCAGCATCTAAATGGAGTGCAATGCTCTTTTTCTCTGCTTGATGAGTTAATATTTTTTGCACCTCACGTAATGTTTCGGCAAGAGGAATTGGATATAAAGTAATTTCTGCTTGTTCATTTTCCATACGTGCAAGTTGAAGTAATTCATTTGTTAAGCGTTCCATTCGATTTGCCTCACGTACAATCAGCTGGATCGTTTCCTCTTTTTGTTTTTCTGGAATAATGCCATTCTGCATTGCTTCACTATACCCTTTTACATAACTAATGGGTGTCCGTAGCTCATGTGAAACTGTGGCTAAAAACGTTTTTTGAGCCTCATCCTCTTGTTGTATCGCCTCTGCCATTTGATTAAAGGTGCTCGATAATCTCCCAATTTCATCTTTTGAATGAACTGGCACGCGTGTTCCATAGTTTCCATATGACATTTGCTCAACAGCTCTTTGTAAATTACTTAATGGTCGCATAATATGACGAATTCCTTTATAAATTAAATAGCTGATGACAATTAAAAATATAAAGGCACTGACAAATAAGAAAATGACTTCATTATTCGCTAACTCACTAATTTTAGCTAGAGGGAAGTAAATATAAATAATTCCTTCAAGCCTATTTTGATCTACTAGTGGAAGTACTACCGAAATTAGCTGTCTATCAAATCGGGGCTCATACCCAATTTTTTGTACATATTCACCTGCAAGTAATTGCTGTCTCTCTTCTGAACCAATTAATGTTTCGAAATCAATATCAAACGGCACACAGGCACTTAGTTCTCGAGGATTTCTTACTGCAAAAATATTCAAATTAGAGTAATTGGCATAATGTTCAATATCAGCAATAAATTCATCCGTTACCTTGCTACCGGTATACATCGTTTGTAGCTTTGTCCCTACTTCTACCATCATCTCTTCCGTGTCTTCTACATAAAGTCGTTCATATAAATAATCAGTCAGGACATACATGAAGACAACGGTAATGATTAAAAATGCAAAGATTAATAGCCAAATGCGTGTTGAAATCTTTTTCATTCGCCTGGATCAAAGCGATAGCCCACTCCCCAGACGGTTTGAATATGCTCTGCTGCTTCCTTTCCAAGCTTTATACGTAAGGTTTTGATATGAGTGTCAACAGTTCTTGTTCCCCCTACATAATCAATATCCCAAATGCGTTCTAGTAATTGCTCTCTTGTATAAGCATTCCCAGGATTTTTCATAAATAAATGTAATAGTTCGAATTCCTTTAAAGTAAGCGGAATACTCTTTCCATCAACAGATACCTTTCGTGCAATCTCATCTATTTTAATAGGTCCCAACATCACATATTTTTGCTGCAATTCTTCAATATTAGTACCACTTCTTCTTAGCACAGCATGGATTCGCGCAACTAGTTCATCATTTGTAAAGGGTTTTACAATATAATCATCTCCGCCAATAGTTAGGCCTTTAACTTTATCCTCATTTGCATCACGTGCTGTCAAGAAAATAATTGGTATATTCGACATCGCACGTATACTTTGACAAACTGCAAAGCCATCTTCATGCGGCATCATCACATCAAGTAGAACTAAATCAATTTTTTCACGTACAATAATATCGTAGGCTTCTGTACCACTCGCTGCTGTTAAGGTCTCAACTTTTGCATTATGGAGCATCATTTCTATTAAATTACGCATATCTTGCTCATCATCAACAATTAATACAGTTGTCACATTTTTTCCTCCCTCACTAACAATTGAAATGCACCTTTCCCCACATCAACTGTTTTTTTCACCTGACCTTCTTTTATGAAATACAAAGTATGGTCATCATAGCCAGCGACAACAATATAGTCTTTAAACTGATTTACGACAAATGGATTAGCTCCTACCTCTTGCTGACATTTCACATTTCCATCAAAGTCGGCAACATATAATTCATTCCGTCCATGACTAACGACGAGGACAGCATCCTTTGTTTTGGTTAATCCGACAGGCATTAAAGGCATTTCTATCTCCCCATGTTTGACTCCTGTCATAAGATCATATTTTTTTACAGAGCTATTTGGTTTACTTCCTTCTCCATGACCACCAATCCATAGTTCATTTTTCTCTTCAAGAATTGCTATTCCATGTGATGATTTTTGAATCGGCCACTCTTGCTCAACCTTTAGATTCTCAATATTTAACACTGATAATTTCGTATCTTTATAATTAATCACATATAGCTTATCTTTATAGGCTGCCATTGACATAGGATAATTACCAAGCTTCTGTGTTGCCAGTTCGTTGCCCTTCTCATCAAAGCTTGTCACGGTATTTGTTTTGCTATTCGTAATAAAAAACTGTTTTCTATTTTCAGCATAAAACGCATTCGTTGTACCAAGCTTTACTTTTTTGGAATAGAGCTTCTTTCCGGTTGATAATGTATAGACGTCAATTTCATCTAATTGATGACCATATAATAACACACGATCATTTTCGAGCAGTATCGCCCCTGAGTAAGCTTTGTCAAATAACCATGTTGCTATCACATTACCTTGTTCATCTATAAAATCTAGGGAAGGCTCTTGTATATTTAAGGACGCAATAAAATTCTGATTGCGTTCAATAGGCTCAAACGATTTCTCCGTACACCCTACTAGCCATACGAGCTGCACTAAAGAAAAAATGAAAAATGCCCATTTTTTCAACATCATCACCTCTGTTTCTTAACTATACTTCACAATTGTGAAATTCGCGTGAAACTTGAGAGGTAAATTTATGACAAAGAAAACAAGCAAATTTCACGATTATTATAATGTAATACTACATCTACGAGCATTTATCCAACCAAAAAATATAGTAGCACATATACTACAAAGATTATGGTAAGGAGGAATCGACTTTATGGTGTCAATTAGCTTATGTATGATTGTGAAAAATGAAGAAGATGTTATTGGTAGATGTCTAGCATCTGTAAAAGGCTTAGTCGATGAGATTAATATCATAGATACAGGCTCTACCGACAATACGAAGCAAATTGTTAAACAGTATACAGATCGCATTTTTGATTTTGAATGGATTCATCATTTTGCAGCTGCAAGGAATTTTTCATTTCATCAAGCAACAAAGGAGTACATTTTATGGCTAGATGCAGACGACGTATTATTAGAGGCGGATCAGGAAAAATTTAAAGCACTAAAAGAATCCTTGACCCTTGATATAGATGCCGTTTCGATGAATTATAATTTAAGCTTTGATAATGAAGGAAATGTAAGTTCTTTATTAAGAAGATATCGCTTAGTAAGAAGAGATAATCAATTCCAATGGATAGGTGCCGTACACGAATATTTAGAAGTCAGTGGAAAACTATGGGATAGTGATATCGCTGTCAGCCATTTACCACTTAGTCATGATCATACGCGGAATATTAACATTTATAAGCAATTAGTTGAATCAGGAGAAACTCTCTCTCCACGGGATACATTTTATTACGCAAATGAATTACTAGATCATGGACAATTTGAGGATGCAATATTTTACTATGAAACGTTTTTAACTTCTAAATTAGGCTGGGTAGAAGATAATGTTCGAGCCTGTTTCAAATTAGCAGATTGTTATTCTCATTTAAATGATACAGAAAATAATTTGAGTTCCATTTTCAGAAGCTTTGAATATGATATTCCACGTCCAGAAGCGTGTTGTAGACTTGGTTTTCATTTTATGGAACAAGCAAAAAACTATGAAGCAATATTTTGGTATGAACAAGCACTTATCATCAAGCAAAATCCTAACGCCCCTTTTCAAAATAAAACCTTTACGACATGGTTACCCCACTTACAACTTTGTGTCCTCTTTGATCGGTTACAACAATATGAAACTGCCAACGCACATAATGAATTAGCCAGATCCTTTTTACCAAATGATGAAAAAATATTACACAATAAAACATATTTTGATCGGATTTTAAATAAGGATAATGCAACTTAATTTTCTTCTATATTAATGGGTTAGTTAGTACATTGAAGTAATATTTAAATTCTAGTAATAGGTTTTAACAATATATTGAATAAAAATACTTTTATTGCTTTCGATATTTTTAGAATAACCAAGTAGTTAACTGTCTATTTCACCTTTTCCCTCTATGAATACGATATTTAAGAGAGGAGGTGAAACAATGCATTTTGGAAAATTTACAGATAGAGTTTGTAGCAAATGCAATACATTCCCATGTTGTTGTAATACTTGCCCTGCTCCAAACTGTCCTATTTGGCCTGTTAAACCTGGAAGAACTGGCCCTACAGGAAGTACTGGGGCGACTGGTGTAACCGGGGCGACTGGGGCGACTGGTACAACCGGAGCTACCGGGGCTACTGGGGCTACTGGCGTTTCTGGGACGACTGGTGTTACTGGTTCTACCGGCTCTACTGGGGCTACTGGGGCTACTGGCGTTTCTGGTTCGACTGGAGCTACTGGTTCTACCGGTGTTACTGGGGCGACTGGGGAACCTGGAGCTACTGGCGTTACCGGCTCTACTGGCGTTACTGGGACGACTGGCGTTACTGGTTCGACTGGGGCAACTGGCGTTACTGGGGTGACTGGTTCTACCGGTGTTACTGGGGCGACTGGGGAACCTGGAGCTACTGGCGTTACTGGGACGACTGGTGTTACTGGTGTTACTGGTTCTACTGGTTCTACTGGTTCTACTGGCTCTACTGGGGCGACTGGAATTTCTGGTTCGACTGGAGCTACTGGTTCTACCGGTGTTACTGGGGCGACTGGGGAACCTGGAGCTACTGGCGTTACCGGCTCTACTGGTGTTACTGGGACGACTGGCGTTACTGGGACGACTGGGGCGACTGGGGCGACTGGGGCGACTGGCGTTTCTGGTTCGACTGGGGCGACTGGGGCGACTGGGGCGACTGGCGTTTCTGGTTCGACTGGGGCGACTGGGGCGACTGGTGCTACTGGGGCAACTGGCGTTACTGGGGCGACTGGGGAACCTGGAGCTACTGGTGTTACTGGTTCTACCGGCTCTACTGGGGCGACTGGCGTTTCTGGTTCGACTGGAGCTACTGGTTCTACCGGTGTTACTGGGGCGACTGGGGAACCTGGAGCTACTGGTGTTACTGGTTCTACCGGCTCTACTGGGGCGACTGGCGTTTCTGGTTCTACTGGTGCTACTGGTTCTACCGGTGTTACTGGGGCGACTGGGGAACCTGGAGCTACTGGCGTTACCGGCTCGACTGGGGAACCTGGAGCTACTGGCGTTACTGGGACGACTGGTGTTACTGGTTCTACTGGCTCTACTGGGGCGACTGGCGTTACTGGGGCTACTGGTGCTACTGGTTCTACCGGTGTTACTGGGGTGACTGGGGAACCTGGAGCTACTGGCGTTACCGGCTCTTCTGGTGTTACTGGGGCTACTGGTGTTACTGGTTCTACTGGTGTTACTGGTTCTACTGGTGCTACTGGTTCTACCGGTGTTACTGGGGTGACTGGGGAACCTGGAGCTACTGGCGTTACCGGCTCTTCTGGTGTTACTGGGGCGACTGGTGTTACCGGGCCTACTGGCTCTACTGGTGCTACAGGGGCTACTGGGGACATCGGACCGACTGGCGTTACTGGGGCGACTGGTGCTACTGGGGCTACTGGTACAACCGGGGCGACTGGGGACATTGGATCGAATGGCGTTACCGGCTCTACTGGTGTTACTGGTGTTACTGGTGTTACTGGTGTTACTGGTGTTACCGGTGTTACCGGGGACACTGGACCTACTGGTGTTACTGGTGTTACTGGTGTTACCGGGGACACTGGACCTACTGGTGCTACTGGCGTTACTGGTTCTACAGGTGTAACTGGGGCGACTGGTACAACCGGGGCAACTGGGGACATCGGATCGACTGGCGTTACCGGCTCTACTGGTGTTACTGGGACGACTGGCGTTACTGGTTCTACTGGGGCGACTGGTGAACCTGGAGCTACTGGCGTTACTGGTTCTACTGGTTCTACTGGTTCTACTGGTTCTACTGGTTCTACTGGTTCTACTGGTTC